>NZ_JBSFET010000018.1:0-114521 GCF_053594575.1 Streptomyces sp. NPDC001880 | reverse complement strand
CGAGAACGCGGCGCTCTCCTTCGACGCGGTGTACGACGCGTTCCCCGGCGAGCCGGCGCCCAAGCTGGCACTGGGGATCTGTGCCGAGGTGCTGGCATCGCCCTTTCTCCGACGCGCCGCGCTGCCGCTGCTCGCCTGTCTCTTTCTCGCCGGCTGCTCCTCCGACGCCACGGACGGCCCGTCCGCCGCGACACCCGGCAGCAGCACGACCGCCACGGCCGACGCTCCGGCACGGACCGGTTCGACGGACACGGGGAAATCCGAGGATTCCCCGGCAGCCGCCCCCGTCCGCATCAGCATCCCGTCGCTCGGGATCGACAGCGAGCTGATGCGCCTCGGTCTCAACCAGGACGGCACCGTCGAGGTCCCGCCCGCCGAAAAGGGCATGACCGCCGGCTGGTACACGGGCGGCGCCATTCCCGGCGAGCGCGGTGCCGCGGTCATCATCGGACACAACGACACCCGCTTCGGGAAGGCCGTCTTCCACGATCTGAAGAAGGTCGCCAAGGGCGCGGACATCGCCGTCCACAACGACCGCGGCGCGGAACTCCACTTCCGGGTCACCGCCACCGAGACAGTCAGCAAGAAGGCCTTCCCCACCGAGAAGGTCTACGGCGCCACCAACACGCGCACCCTGCGCCTCATCACCTGCGACGGCGCCTTCGACGACCAGGGCCACCCGGTGGACAACCTCATCGTGTACGCGAACCGGAGCTGACGGCGGGGTCGAGGACCCCGAGGCGTACAGGGCCGTTCCCCGTCTCGCAGGCGCGTGGGCCGGGGCGCCGCAGTGCCAGGGCCGCCAATGCCGCCGGGGCGCCCTTCGGGCCGCGGATGCCCGGGAAGGCGTTGATGTCGACGACGACGGGCGCACCCTCGCGGTCCAGCAGGTCGACACCGTAGACGTCCAGGCCGAAGACGTCTCCCGTGCGCAGGGCGAGTCGGGTCCAGGTCCGCGGCAGGTCGCCCACCAGCGGCGCGGACCGCGCGCCGTCCGGCGGTGTGCCCACCGGTGCGGGGCGCACCCCCGCGAACACCTCTCCCGCGATCACCCAGAGCTTGTGGTCCCAGCCGCTGTTCGCGACGAACTCCTGCAGGACGACGGGCTCGTCGGGCCACTGGGCCGCAAGGGCCCGGAGCCCGGCCGGGCCGTCCACGCGGGCGACCAGGTCCGCGCGTCGGCTGTGGCGGCTCTTGACCATGAGCGGATAGCCGCTCTGCAGCGGCTCCGCTCCGTGGAGGGCTTCGGACAGCGCGTCCAGGGTCCGCGTCCGGGGCATCGGCAGGCCGGCGCGTTGCGCCACTGCGGCGATCCGGCTCCTGTCCTGGCACAGTTCCGTCGCGGCGGCGGAGTTCACCACGCGGGCGCCGAGCCCTTCGAGGAAACGGGCGAGCTCAAGTGCCCGGCGGGTGTGGGCCTTGAGGAGGTAGACATCGGCGAGATCGTCCGCGGCCACCAGTTGCGACGGGGATCCGGTTCCGGTGTCCGGGTTCAGGAACGTCACCCGGTGCTTCGCCTCGGTCATCGCGGCGGCGGCCGCGGCGAGCAGCGGATGGTCCGGCTTGTCGGTCAGCACACAGACCCTCATATCCGCGCGCCTTCCGGCACGGCAGCCATCATGTCCGCTTCGGGGCCGAGGCCGGCGGCGGGGTGCGGACGGGGCCGTCCGTGGGTGATCTCCGGCTGCACGGGAATGCGCGGGAGAGGGGCGAGCGCGCGCGCCCGGTCCGCGCCGCCGGTCCTGGCGAGTTCGAGAACGGCGCCGGCCAACCGTGCTGCGGCGTCAGGCACCTGACGGAAGCTCGGAAAGTCGTTGATGTCGACGATCACGGGGCCGTCGGGGCCGAGCACCACGTCGATGCCGTAGAGATCGAGGCCGAAGACCGCTCCCACCTTCGCCGCTGCTTCGGCCACTTCGGCGGGCAGCGGGACGGCTCTTTCGTCGACCGGTGCGTCCGGGTGGAGCGGGGAGCGGCGCACGGTCGCGTGGAACTCGCCCGCGAGACAGTAGACCTTGAGGTCGGAGCCGGAATTGGACACGTAGGGCTGTGCGATGAGCTGCCCCTCGCCCGCCTGCTCCGCCTCCACCAGTCGCCCTGGGTCCGAGACGAGCCGCACCCCGCGCCCCGAGCTGCCGTCGGCGGGCTTGACCACCAGGGGGAAGAGCTCGTCGGGCACGTCCGCGAACAGGCCGGCCCTCGGCGCCGAATAGGTCACCGGGACCGGCAACCCGTGGTGTCGCGCGATGACCGAGGTGAGAACCTTGTCGCGCACCGCTCGGATCGACCGCGCATCGTTCACCGTGGTCAGTCCCACCGCCGCCGCGGCCTCCAGCAAGGTGAGCCCGGGGCCCCCGGACACGGTCTTGAGCACCCAGGCGTCATGGGTTCCCGCCCGCACCTCCTCCGAGATCCGCAGGAGTGAGCCGCCGGGACGCACCACATCCACCTGGTGTCCCCACGACGTCAGTTGCCGGACGACGTCGAGCGGCATGCCATCATGCCGGTACAGCTCTTCGACGAGGAAGCAGAGCTTCATCCCAAAACCTCTCGGGTGCCCGTCAGCTGACGGGGCACAACGGTGCCTCGTGGTGTTCCTTCGAACACCACCAAAAGGGCAACGCTACGTCACGCCTGCCCCAAAGCAACCTCGGCCGTGGGTTACTGATGGCCGAGCAGAACGTGTACCTCGCCGCTGCGCAGGTCGAAGTCCACGCTGTCCAGCGCGACCACACCGGGGAAACAGCGAACGGGCGACGGCATTGGGCCGGTAGCCGAGGGCGTCGACGGCGGCGAGGACTCGCGTCCGCGCGTCCGGGCTGGCAAAGGGATGACTGTTGAGGACAGGAAGACCGTGGCGGCAGCGACTCCTGCCTGGGCCGCGACGTCCTTGATGCTCGTCATGTCCGGACCACTTCCTTGTGGCTTCCGTGAGCCTCGAAACCAGCGGGCCGGAGCCGTGGACCGGAATCACGGAATCGATTACAAGGAGTGTGGACACGATTACACGGCCGGAGGTGAGACCCCACCCGCCACCCGAGACCGGATCGCAACGAGCGCGACAAAGGAGATGAGCGCGAACAGAGGGCACGAAAGGGGCGTGGCATCACACGGGGCATCCAGACACGGGCCCACAAAGCGAAACGCCGACCGGGAAGAATCCCGACCGGCATTTGACCGATTTCCTACTGGTGTCCGAGGGGGGACTTGAACCCCCACGCCCGATAAAGGGCACTAGCACCTCAAGCTAGCGCGTCTGCCATTCCGCCACCCGGACCAGGTGGTCGGCCCCGGTTTCCCGCGGCGACATGGAAAACAATACCAGGGGTTCGGGGTGGCTCTCACCTGCATTTCCCGTGGTCAGTGCGGTGCGGCGGATATGTCCGGCACGATCGGGCCCCACACCCCCCGCCGCGATCACGGTCCGCGGCCGTAGCCGCACACACAGTTCGTTGCCGTCGGCGGCTCCACCTCCGCTTTCGCACCGGCCGGGGCGAGCGCCACCGCCGATCGCGCCGGTGCCGAAAGTGCCGCACCCCTCTGGACACCACCCATCGGATGGCTTCGACGCCATGGGCATACGGCATGAGCGGGTCGCCGCCCACGCGGCCGACGGCTACGCCCGGATCACCGGAGAGCCCGGCTGCACGGTCGTCAGCGGGAAGCCCTCCGATTCGGTCGCCATGGGCGCGCCTGCCTCCAGAGGTACGTCGGTCCCCATGGGTAGGCCGGTCGCCATGGGTAGGTCGGTCTCCACGGCTCTGGTCGACGACGGCCCTCCCCGCCGCTCCCGAGGAGACCCGTCGTGCGTGCGGTGCCGTGTGCCGTGCGGCGCACGGCAGTTTGACGACGGGGCCTGGCTAGCAGCCCTTGCGGCGCAGGGTGTGCAGGTAGGCGGCCGAGCGGCGGGCCGTGGTGAAGGAGTCGACGATCGGCCGGTCGTGCTCCACCTGCCAGTGGTGGTCCCGGCGGCCGCCATGGGTCCTGGTGACAGCGCTGAGGAACTTCTTGTAGTCGATGTCGCCGTCCCCGACGTCCACCATGCGGTATCCGTCCCGGGCCGCGATGTCGTGCTCGCCGTCCTTGACGTGGAAGAGCGGGTAGCGGTCGGGCTGCTTCAGTACGTAGTGCAACGGGTCGAAGGAGTCGGGGGTGCCGTCGGCCCGCTTCCCGAACCGGAACTGCCCGACGTAGGCCCAGTAGATGTCCATCTCCAGGAAGACCAGATCCGGGTCGGTCTCGGCGAGCAGTACGTCGTAGAGACGGACATCGGGCCGGTCGGTGGCGAAGGAGAACTCCTCGGCATGGTTGTGCTGGTAGAACTTCATGCCGCGCTCCCTGGCCGCGGCGCCGTAGGTGTTGAAGTCCTCGGCGGCGCGCTTCCAGGCGTCGACCGTCGATCCGTAGCGGAACGGTCCCGATGCGGTTCCGACGTGCTTGAGGCCGAGGGCCTGGGCGTCGTCGAGGACCTTGGTGAGGTTCTGCGCAAAGGTGTAGGCATTGGGATTGTTGTTGTCGTAGTAGCCGACGTGGCTGCCGATGCCCCTGAGCCCGTGGTCACGGGTGAGCTGCTTGAGCTGGGCGAGCGTGATGGCACCGGCCGAGCCCTGGGTGTATCCGGCGTACTCGACCTCGTCGTAGCCGTACGCCTCCAGTTCGGCGAAGACCTTGTCGAAGCCGAGGGTCGAGACCTTGTCGCGGAGGGTGTAGAGCTGGATCCCGAGACGGCCGGGCGGCAGCAGCGGATCGCCCTGGGGCCTGCCCTGGGCAGTGGCTGAGGGGGCGGCGGCGCCGAGGAGAGCGACGGCGGTGGCTCCGGCGGCGACGCCGAGCATGGAGCGCCTGCTGAGCTTGTGGGCGAGTTCGGCGTCGACGGGGGTGCGGCGGCTCATGGGGGAACTCCTTCTGGGGGCGGGACGTTGTCAGTGCAGTCCGGCAAGCTCGAGGAGCAAGGACTTCACTTCGGTGGCCCGGACGGGGCCGGTGAACGCGTGGGGGGTGGAGCACAGGATGAGCGGGCCTTCTTCGTCGCTCTGCGGAAGGCGGCCGTGGCTGCCGCGAATAGGTGACGGGTCCAGGGGCACGACCGCCATGCGGTAGCGCATGCCGAGCTTCTTGCGGGCGACGGCCGTGGCGGCCTTGACCCGGACGTACGGATCCTGGGGGTCCAGGAAGAGCTCGGCGGGGTCGTAGCCGGGTTTGCGATGGATCTCGACGAGCTGCGCGAAGTCGGGCGCGCGGTCGTCGTCGAGCCAGTAGTAGTAGGTGAACCAGGCATCCGGATCCGCGACGGCGACCAGTTCGCCCGAGCGCGGATGGTCGAGGCCGTGCGCCTTCTTGCCCTCGTCGTCGAGGAGTTGCTCGATGCCCTGAAGGTCCTGGAGGGCTTCGCGGGTCGCTTCGAGGTCTTCGGGGCGGCGCACGTAGATGTGGGCGAGCTGGTGGTCGGCGACGGCGAAGGCCCGGGAGGCCATCGGGTCGAGGTACTCCATGCCGTCCTGGGTGTGGACCTCCAGGAGGCCGGCCCGGCGCAGCGCCCGGTTGATGTCCACGGGCCGGTCGACACGGGTGATGCCGTATTCGGAGAGGGCGACGACGGTGCGGCCCTCGCGGCGGGCGTCGTCCAGGAGGGGGGCCATGGCGCGGTCGAGTTCGGCCGCGGCCCGGTAGGAGCGCGGGTCGTCGGGGCCGTAGCGCTGGAGGTCGTAGTCGAGGTGCGGGAGGTAGCACAGGGCCAGGTCGGGGTGGCGGGTGTCGAGGATGTGCCGGGTCGCGTCGATGATCCACTGCGAGGAGACGAGGTCCGCGCCGGGGCCCCAGAAGTGGAAGAGGGGGAAGGTGCCGAATTTCCGGGTGAGTTCGTCGTGCAGGGCGGGCGGGCGGGTGTAGCAGTCGGGTTCCTTGCGGCCGTCGGCGTAGTAGACCGGGCGCGGGGTGACGGTGACGTCGGTGTCGGCGCCCATCGCGTACCACCAGCAGATGTTGGCGACGGTGTAGCCGGGGTGGGCGCGGCGGGCGGCGTCCCAGAGTCTGTCGCCCGCGACCAGTCCGTTGTGCTGGCGCCAGAGCAGGATGTCGCCGAGTTCGCGGAAGTACCAGCCGTTGGCGACGATGCCGTGTTCGGCGGGGGTGGTGCCGGTGAGGAAGGTGGACTGGGCGGCGCAGGTGACGGCGGGGAGGACCGTACCGAGGGGGGCGTGGCTGCCTGACTGCCCGAGGGCCTTCAGATGCGGCATGTGGTCGAGGAGCCGCGGGGTGAGGCCGACGACGTCGACGACGAGGAGAGGGGTGGGTGTGGTGCGCCCGGTGGGCTGCTCGGCAGTGGTCACGGGAGCTCCTTGAGGCCGAGGTCGACCAGGAGGTCGCGGGCGAGGGTGAGTTCGGCGGCGATGCCGTCGGCGAGCTGGGTGCGGTTACGGGGGCGCTGCGCGGCCGGGAGCGCCTGCCAGGTGTACGTCTCGATCTCCAGGTGCCTGGTGAGGGGCCGCGCGCCGCCCACCAGGCGGGTCAGTGTGGACCGGAGCACGGAAAGGGTGGAGGTGAGCGGTGGTGCGGGTGGTGCGTGCAGGGGGACGTGGAAGTGGGAGCGCCAGGGGGCGCCGTCCGGCAGGGCCCGGCCGGTGACGGCCTCGCCGAGGTCGTCGGTGCCGAGCAGCCCGGCGGCGGTGCTGGTGCGGGTCTGGTGCAGGAAGCGGGGTTCGGCGAAGGCGGCGAGTGCGGCGCGCACCTCGGGGAGGTGGGGGTGTTCGGCGTGCAGGGCGGCGGAGAGCTGTGTCTTGGCGATCGGGATGTCCGCTGCGCCGAGCGCGTCGACGGCGGTGCCGGGGTCCTCGAAGGAGGTGGCCAGGTGGCAGGTGTCGATACAGATGCCGATGCGTGGATGTCCGACGGAGGTGAGGGGTGCGATGGCGTCGGCGGTGGTCTCGACCGTGCAGCCCGGCTCGGGTTCGAGGCCGATGCTGATGGATTTGCCGGTGAGTTCGGCGAGTGCGTCGAGACGTTCGCCGAGGGTGGTGAGCGCGGTGTGTGCCGTGCCCGCCGCCTCGGGGTCCGAGTCGAAGGGGGTGCGCCAGGCGATCGGGAGGGTGGAGATGGTGCCTTCGGTGGCGTCGTCGGGGAGCAGGCCGGCCAGGATCCGGGCGAGGTCGGTGGTGTGGGCGAGCCGCTCCGGTTCCGTCCAGTCCGGTTTGTACACCCGGTATTTGACCTCCTCGGCGCCGAATCCCTCGTACGGGAAGCCGTTGAGGGTGACGACCTCCAGACCGCGGCGGTCCAGTTCGGCGCGCAGGGACCTCAGCTCGGCCGGGTCGTTGATCAGGGTGCGGGCCGCGTGCCTGGCGAGCCAGAGGCCGATGCCGAGCCGGTCGCGGCCGAGGCGTTTGCGGACCGGTTCGCAGTGGTCGCGCAGTTGGACGCGGACGCCGTCGAGCGTTTCGGCGGGGTGGACGTTGGTGCAGTACGAAAGGTGGACGGTGGAGCCGTCGGGGTGGCGGAAGCGCATCGCCTCACTCCCCGCCGCGCAGGATGGAGTTGCCTTCGTGGAGGGGTTCCGGCGTGGCGACGCCGAGCTGGAGCCGGCCGCTCTGCCCGTAGAAGGCGACGGGGTTGCGCCAGAGCAGCTGGTCGACGTTGTCGTCGCTGAATCCGGCGGCGAGCATGGCGTCGCCCACCTTGCGGGTCTTGAGCGGGTCGCTTCTTCCCCAGTCGGCGGCCGAGTTGACCAGGATCCGCTCGGTGCCGTGGGTCCTGAGGATCGCGATCATGCGGTCCTCGTCCATCTTGGTGTCGGGGTAGATGGAGAAGCCTGCCCAGCAGCCGCTGTCCAGGGCGTCCTTCACGGTCGTCTCGTTGAGGTGGTCGAGCAGGACCCGTTCCGGGGAGAGGTGGGATTCGCGGATGACATCGAGGGTGCGGTGCAGCCCGGCGAGCTTGTCCCGGTGCGGGGTGTGCACGAGCGCGGGCAGCTCGTGGTCGGCGGCGAGCTGGAGCTGCGCGGCCAGGGCGGTGTCCTCGGCCGGGGTCATGGAGTCGTAGCCGATCTCGCCGACGGCGACGACGGAGTCCTTGACGAGATAGCGGGGCAGGGCGTCCAGGACGGGGACGCAGCGCGGGTCGTTCGCCTCCTTCGGGTTGAGGGCGAGCGTGCAGTGGTGGGCGATGCCGTACTGGGCGGCGCGGAAGGGTTCCCAGCCGAGCAGGGCGTCGAAGTAGTCGAAGAAGCTGGCGGGCGAGGTGCGGGGCTGGCCGAGCCAGAAGGAGGGTTCGACGAGGGCGCGGACCCCCGCGTCGTACATCGCCTGGTAGTCGTCCGTGGTGCGGGAGGTCATATGGATGTGCGGGTCGAAGATGCGCATCAGGACTCCTCCGTGGGGGCGGCGGCACCGGGGTTGGTGAGTGCGAGGACGCGGGTGAGATCGGCGGGGACACTGCGGCCCGCTGCGATGCGTTCGGCGGCGAAGTCGCCGAGCATGCGTGCGAGTTCGGCATCGCCGCGCGCGCGTCGGGACAGTCCGTCCACGGCGCCGACAGGGACCCCGGTGAAGAGACACTTGAGAATGGCGTGGCGCCAGTTGTGCGGATCGAGATGAGCGGCGGCATACGGTCCGACGGCTGCGGCGACCAGCCGGGTGTCATTGGTGCGCAGGGCGTCCTCGACGAGCGGAAGGGCGGTGGGGCCGAGGTCCAGCTGGTGCAGGGTGAGCAGGACGGCGCGCCGTTCTGCGGCGGTGCCCTGTTCGTAGAGCCTGGTCAGGGCGGGCAGCGCGACCCGGGCTTCGATGAGCAGCAGGGCGCGTACGGAGTCGGCGTGTTCGAGTCCGCAGTGCCGGCCGGCCGCGGCGTACCGCAGTTCCCACGACGGGGCGGCGTACGGTCCGCCGGGCTGTTCGGTGTCCTGGTGGGTGGCGGAGTGCTCGGCCTCGGCGAGGGCCTCGTCGAGCCAGGCGCGTGCGGCTCCGCCGAGCTGTGCGTCGAGTTCCTTGCGGGTCAGCAGTGGGGGGTTCGTCGGGGACATCGGCATGGCTTCGCTCCCTTCGGCTGTTCAGCGGCTCGACGAACTGTGTGTCGACGGGCTGTGACTCGATGCACTGCGGCTGGACGGACTGTGTTCGCGGAGGAATTCGATCGAGGTGCGGGCGAGTTCGGGGCCGGCGTGCGAGTGACGGGGCAGTTCGACGACGGTGAGGCCGCGGTAGCCGGTGTCCGACAGGGTGTCGAGTGCTTCGAGTACGGGCGGGAAGTCGATCTCGCCCTCGCCGAACGGGAGGTGTTCATGGACCCCGCGGCGCATGTCCTCGATCTGGACGTGGCGCAGCCAGGGGGCGGCGTCGCGGACGCAGTCGACGGGCAGGGCGGGCTCCAGGCACTGGCAGTGGCCGATGTCGAGGGTGAGCCCGAGCTGTGCCGGGTCGCCGGTGAGGACGCGCAGATGGTGGAAGTCGGCGAGGCTGGCGAGGAGGTGGCCGGGCTCGGGTTCGATCGCGAGGGGAATGCCGGAGCGGTCGGCGGCCTCCAGGACCGGGGCGATGGAGCCGGTGAGCCGCTGCCAGGCGGTGTCGGGGGCGGTGTCCGGTGGGGTGATGCCGCTGAAGCAGTGCACGGCGTGGGCACCGAGGTCGGCGGCGATGCCGACGGCCCGGACGAGCAGCCGGGTGCGGGCGGCGCGGGCCTCCGGGTCCGGGTCGAGGAGGGACGGGCCGTGCTTGCGGCGTGGGTCGAGGATGTAGCGGGCACCGGTCTCGACGGTGACGCCGAGCCCCAGTGCCTGGAGCCTGGCCGCCACGTGGCGGGTGCGGGCGGCGGCGTCCGGGGCGAGGGGGTCGAGGTGCATGTGGTCGAGGGTCAGGCCGACCCCGTCGTAGCCGAGGTCGGCGAGGAGTCCGAGGGCGTCGTCCAGGCGGAGGTCGGTGAGCCCGTTGGTGCCGTAGCCGAAGCGGATCGTCATGTCGGGCTGACCTTCCGGGCGAGGGTGCGGGCGATCGGTACGAGTCCCATGACGGCGAGGCCCTCGCCGACCGCTCCCGCGCGGGCGGCGAGGGCGGCCTGGAGCGGGATCATCGCCCGGATGCCTCCGCCGACTGCGCGCTGGGTGAGCGGCGGGGACGGGTTGAGCGCGGCGTGCAGGAGGGGGACAGCGGCGGTCCGGAAGTAGGAGCCGGTGAGCGCGGTGCGCACCAGACCGGGGACGGTGGCGACGGGGGTCGCCGGTGAGGGGCGCGGCAGGGGCGGCTCGCCGCCTCCCCTGTCCGGATCCGTCTCCTGGGTTCCGCGCCGTCCGCGCTGCTCGTGCACGGCCGCGGCGCCCAGCGCGGCGACGGCCGCGAGCGCGGCGAGGGGTGCGGTGGTGGATCCGCCGTGCGCCTCGTGCCGGGAGACGGCGGTGACCGCGTAGGTGTGCGCGGCCAGGAGGCCGGCGGCCGGAAGGGCGCCGCGTACGGAGCCACGCCCGGCCGGATCCGATCCACGGGCGGATCCCGGCCCCGCACCTGCCCCCGGACCCGCCACCACCCCCGCTGTCCGATCCGCCGCCCCGGTGGCGGTGGCGCCGAGGAGCAGGTCCAGCCCGCGCGCCGCCGCCATCGCCGCCGGACCGGCCGGGGTGTGCTTCAACCGGAGGTCGTACGCCCATACGGTCGCCGCCAGCCCGCTCGCCACCGCGAGGGCCGGGCGGCCGGCCCGGGCGGCGAGGCCCAGCCCGGCGGCCGTCAGCGCGCCCGCCGCCGCGAGGGCCGCAGCGGGTGCGATCCGGCCCGAGGGGATCGGCCGGTGCGGGCGGTCGATGGCGTCCTCCTCGCGGTCGGCCCAGTCGTTCAGCGCCATGCCCGCCTCGTACAGGCAGAACGAGGCTCCGACGGCGAGCGCGGTTCCGCGGCCGGGACGCCGGCCGCTCGCCGCCGCCCCGGCGAGCGCGTCGCCGGGGACGGTGAAGAGCGCGGAGACCCTGAGCAGTTCCGCCCAGGCGCCCGCCGTCACTGTTCCCCCCGGAGCGTCTCGGCGAAGGCGAGCAGCGCGAGGTACTGCTCGAAGAGCGCGGCCGGGCCGCCGTCCGGGTCCTTGAAGTAGAAGCCGAGCTGGGGCAACGAGCCGCTCATGCCTCGCTCGTGGGCGCGGGCCACCAGTCTGGCGAGGTCCAGCACCAGGGGCGCGGCCAGTGCGGAGTCGCATCCCTGCCAGGTGGTCTGGAGCACCATCCGGGCGCCGAGGAATCCGTCGAACGCGATGTGGTCCCAGGCGGTCTTCCAGTCGCCGAGGGCCGGTACGTCGTCGATGTGGACCTCGCCCTCGGGGGCGGTTCCCAGAGTGTCGGCGAGGACGCGTTCCTTGCCTGCGTTCTTGGCGGCCGCCGCGCCGGGGTCGGCCAGCGCCGCTCCGTCCCCGCCGCCCAGCAGGTTGGTGCCGGACCAGGCCCGTACGGGCAGGGCGCGTTGCACGAACATCGGGGCGAGTACGGAGCGGAGCAAGGTCTGGCCGGTCTTGCCGTCGCGGCCCGCGTGAGGAAGTCTGCAGGCCGCGACGGCGTCCTGGAGGGCGGGGGTGCGCAGCCCGGTGGAGGGGGTGAAGTTGATGTAGGGGCAGCCGGCCCGCAGAGCAGCCGCCGCGTAGAGCGAGCTGGCGGGGAGCCGCTGTTCGCCGGGGGCCGGGACGGGTTCCGTGGACGCCACGTTGACGACGACCGTCCTGGCCAGGTCGTTGCGGTGCCCGAAGTCGGTGATGTCGGCGGCGAACGCGGTGATGAGTTCCTCGTCGCTGCGGGTGTCGCCGAGCAGTGGTCCGCCGGGCCGTATCCCCGCGTCCGCGGCGGCGAGTTCAGAGTGCACCGCCGTGGGCAGGCCGTGCGGCAGCACTCCCCCGGCCGCCAGTGCCTCGGCCCGCTTCGGCAGCGGGCAGCCGGCCGTGTCGTGTCCGCCGAAGACGAGTGAGGTGAGTGCGGGCAGCCCGCTGCCGGTGAAGGGCGGGGTCTCGGTGACCATGCCTGCCGCCGGGTGGAGCCCTGCCGCGACCGCCGCGCACCCCGCGGTGGCGGTGGTGGCGACGGAGCCGCGTGCTCCGATGAACCAGACTCCGGTACGTACGGCGGTTGCTGACACGGGCTGCCTCCCTGGCTGGGGGTGCTGGCTGGGCAGAGCGGGTGGCACTGTGCAACGGAGGGACGGGATCGGGCGGGGACGGCGGGCGGGGAGGGTGTCCCTTCCTCGCCCGCCGTCACCGGAACGGGCGCCCTACGCCGAGGGCAGTTCCTTCAGCTGGATGTTGCGGAACGACACATGGTCGTCGGCACCGTGGTTCTGGATGCCGATGTAGCCGCTCTTCAGGCTCCGTACCGGATCGGTGTTGGTGAAGTCGTTGATCTTCACCCCGTTGAGGAAGACCTGGAGGCGTTCGCCCTGGACCTTGATCTCGTAGCTGTTCCACTGGCCGGGCGGCCGGAGGACCTGGTCACGGGCCTTGGCGTTCGCCGCCTTGAAGGTGTAGACGGAGCCCGTGGTGCGGTCGGGCGCGTCGGTGGCGTCGATCTGGACCTCGTAGCCGTTGTTCACCGCGGACCAGGGGTCGCCGGACTCCGGGAAACCGACGAAGACACCGGAGTTGTCGTCGCCCTGCATCTTCCAGTCGAGCTTGAGGGAGTACGAGCCGAGCTC
The DNA here is from genome assembly GCF_053594575.1 of Streptomyces sp. NPDC001880. Taxonomy (NCBI): domain Bacteria; kingdom Bacillati; phylum Actinomycetota; class Actinomycetes; order Kitasatosporales; family Streptomycetaceae; genus Streptomyces; species Streptomyces sp. NPDC001880. Next base: position 101,883 of record NZ_JBSFET010000018.1, on the reverse strand, counting down.
CTTGGCCTGGTAGGTGAGCAGGCCCATGCCGCCCTGGGAGCGGAGTTCACCGTCGACGACGTCGAACGTTCCGGGGCCTGCCTGCTTCCAGCCTTCGAGCGTCTTGCCGTTGAAGATCGGCCGGTAGCCGGTGTCGGGCTTGCAGTCGGCCTTCACCTGTCCGGCCGCGTACCGCATGCCGCCCAGGAGCATTTGGCGGAAGGCCGGTTCGGCATACGACTCCTTGGTGTGGCCGAGGCCGGTGTAGAAGGAACGGCCGCCCTGGTAGGTCTGGCACCAGGTGATGGGGTGGTCGCCCTTCATGGAGCCGCCGGTGTAGGTCGTCTCGTCGAGTGTGGCGAGGACCTTGGCCTGGCCTCGCGGATTCGTGCGGTAGTTGTACCACTCATCGGTGCGGTTCCACTCGTCGTCGAGGTGTGCGGTGGCCGGATGCTGATGGTCCTCGACGCGGACGGTGGCGGACTGGATCGCGGGGTGCGAGGAGAAGTAGGCCCCGACGAGTCCGCCGTAGAACGCCCAGTCGTACTCGGTGTCCGCCGCCGCGTGGACGCCCATGTAGCCGCCGCCGGTGGCCACGTAGTTCTCGAAGGCCTTCTGCTGGTCGGAGTTGAGTACGTCACCGGTCGTCGAGAGGAAGACGACGGCGTCGTAGCGGGCCAGGTTGCTGGTGGTGAACTGGCCTGCCGTCTCGGTGGCGTCGACGGTGATGTTGCTGTCCTTGCCGAGTTCCTTGAGAGCCGCGATGCCGTCCGCAATCGCGTCGTGGCGGAAGCCTGCCGTCTTCGAGAAGACCAGGACCCGCTTGGCGGTCTTGTCGGGAGCGCTGTTGGAGAGCTCGAAATCGTCGATGTCGAAGAGCGCCCCGTTGCCTCCCTTGAAGACCAGGAAGAGTTCGGTGGATGTCGTCGGGACTCCGCGCAGCGGTACGTCGATGTCCTGGAAGTTGTCCCAGGCACCGGTCACCGGGACGGGTGCGGAGCCGAGAATCTTGCCGGTCGCCGAGCCGGTGCGGACTTCGAGGAAGCCGCCGGCACCGCCGGAGGAGATCCGCGCGGTCAGCTTGGTGGAACCGGCCAGGAGATACGGCTTGAAGGAGATCCAGTCGTCGTTGTGGATGTCGCCGACCGTCTTGCCGCCATGGGCGGTCGCCTTGTTCTGCGGGGCGACGCCGTGGGAGTCGCCGTAGTGCTCGGCCTGACGGTGGCGCGGCTGGAGTTCGGCCTGGTCGTGGCCGGACAGGGCGGCCTGGCCGCCTCCCCCGCCGTCCGTGTACGAGGCGTCGATGACTCCGAAGATGTTGGCGTTGGGGTCGTGTCCGCCGTCCATCTCCGTCTTGATGGTTCCGGTGCAGCCGTGCGCCGAGGTGATGGGGTGGCCGTGGCTGTCGTGGCCGAGGATGAAGCGGACCTCGATCTTCGAGCAGTCGACGGTTCCGTCCTCGGGGTCCGTGACGGTCACCTTGAACGGGATCTCGTCGCCGAAGGAGAACATCTGTCCGTCACCGGGGAGTTCCAGCTTCACCACCGGAGCCGTGTTGCCGACCGTCACATGGACGTTGGCCGAGCCGGTGCGGCCGGTGGGGTCGGTGACGGTGACGGTGGCGGTGTAGGTGCCGTTCTTCTTGTACGTGTACGTGGGGTTGGCGGCGGTCGACGTGCCGCCGTCGCCGAAGTCCCAGCTGTAGCTGAGCGTGTCGCCGTCGGCGTCGGTGGTTCCGGCCGAGGAGAAGGCGACCTTGAGGGGTGCGGTGCCCGAGGTCTTGTTGGCGGTCGCCTCGGCGATCGGTGAGCGTCCGCCGGTGGCGTTCTCGATGCGGTAGAGCGCCGAGTTCTGGTCGCCGCCGAAGTAGCCGGTACCGTAGTCGAGTACGTACAGCGCGCCGTCGGGACCGAATGCCATGTCCATCACCTGGGTTCCCGACCACGGGAAGGCGTTGATGGACTTCACCGTGCCATCGGTGTCCTGGTCGATGCGCTTGATCCAGCGCCGGCCGAACTCACCTGCGAAGAAATCGCCGTCGTAGGCCTCGGGGAACTTCACGGGCGAGTCGAGGTCGGCGTCGTAGTGGTAGACGGGTCCGCCCATCGGGGACTCGGAGCCGCTGCCCAACTCGGGCACCGATCCGCCGTCGTACGGGATCCAGGCAGGCTGGGACGGCGGCAGGTCGACCAGCCCGGTGTTGTACCGGGAGGTGTTCTTGGGTGCGGCGCAGTCGAAGGTCTCGCCGGAGGTCCTGGTCGCGAAGTCGTAGTCGACGAACGGGTCGTTCTTGCCCGTGCAGAACGGCCAGCCGAAGTTGCCGGCCTTGGTGACGCGGGCGAACTCGACCTGACCGCCGGGTCCGCGCTTGGGGTCGGCCGCACCTGCGTCGGGCCCGTAGTCGCCGACGTACACGATGCCGGTGGGCTTGTCGACGGTGAAACGGAAGGGGTTGCGGAAGCCCATCGCGTAGATCTCGGGGCGGGTCCTGTCCGTGCCCGGGGCGAAGAGGTTGCCCTCGGGGACGGTGTACGAGCCGTCGTCGGCGACCTTGATGCGGAGGATCTTGCCGCGCAGATCGTTGGTGTTCCCGGAGGTGCGGCGGGCGTCGAACGCGGGGTTGCGGTCGGGCCGGTCGTCGATCGGGGTGTAGCCGTCGGAGGCGAACGGGTTGGAGTCGTCGCCGGTGGACAGGTACAAATTGCCCTGCGCGTCGAAGTCGATGTCACCGCCGACGTGGCAGCAGATGCCGCGCGAGGCCGGGATGTCCAGGACCTTCTTCTCGCTGGCCGTGTCGAGTGTGCCGTCCTCCTTGAGGACGAAGCGCGAAAGCCGGTTCACTCCGTCGAACTTGGCGAAGTCGGCGGCGGTGCCGTTCTCGGGGGCGTCGCCGGACGGCGTGTCCAGCGGGGGCGCGTAGTAGAGGTAGATCGCCCGGTTCCTGCTGAAGTCCGGGTCGACGCCGACACCCTGGAGACCTTCCTCGTCGTGGGAGTAGACGGGGAGGACACCGGCGAGCGTGGTGTCGCCGCCGCTGTCGGTGAGCCACAGCTCGCCGCCGCGCGCGGTGTGCAGGACGCTGCGGTCCGGGAGCACCGCCAGTGTCATGGGCTCGCCGGTCTCGGCCACCCCCTTCGCAAGGGTGACCGGCTGGAATTCCTCGGCCGCCGCATCGGTGGCGGCCGGTGAGGTGGGCCCTGTCGCTGCTGCTCCGGGCGTGGCGCCCAGGGCCAGGGTGGCCGCGGCGAGCAGGCCGCCGGTGAGCAACGCGAGGGATTTGCGTAGGCGGAGCCGTGTTCTGCTCCTGTTTCCGGTTGGGGTTCTGTGCACGAGTGTCCTCCGGAGAGTGCCGGTTGTACGGGCGGGGTGCTGCCGTGCCGTGCTGCGCGGGGACTGCCGCGCGGGTCGTCCGGGGTGTGGGACACCGGCGACCCGAGTCATGTCATGTACACGTTCTGGACCGTAGACCTGTTCGTCCGGGACGGAAAGCCCTTGTGCAGCGGTCCGGTCGAACTTTTTCCTGCGTCAGGACAAAGCGGTAGGAGGGCAGGGGTGGGTACGGGACGGCCGCGAAGCCCTCTCCTCCGCCCGCCCTGCCCGGCCCGAGGCCCGGGGACTCACCGTCCCCGGGCGGGAGTCGGTCAGTCGCCGCCCCCGAACGCCGCGTCGAACGACGCCGAAGGCGGCTCGAAGTCGTACCGCTTCAGCGTGGCGAGTGCCTCCGGGGCACCGGCCAGCCGGTCCATCCCGGCGTCCTCCCACTCCACGGAGACCGGCCCCTCGTAGCCGATGGACCGGAGCATCCGGAAGACGTCCTCCCAGGGCACGTCTCCGTGCCCGGCCGAGACGAAGTCCCAGCCGCGCCGCGGATCGCCCCAGGGCAGATGCGAGCCGAGCCGTCCGTTGCGGCCGTCGAGGCGCTTGCGTGCCTCCTTGCAGTCCACGTGGTAGATCCGGTCCCGGAATTCGTACAGGAAGTTGACCGGGTCCAGGTCCTGCCAGACGAAGTGGCTCGGGTCGAAGTTCAGTCCGAATGCGGCCCGGTGACCGACGGCCTCCAGTGCGCGGTGCGTGGTCCAGTAGTCGTACGCGATCTCGCTGGGGTGCACCTCGTGGGCGAAGCGCACGCCCTCCGCGTCGAAGACGTCCAGAATCGGGTTCCAGCGCTCGGCGAAGTCCTCGTAGCCCCGCTCGATCATGTGCGGCGGCACCGGTGGGAACATCGCGACCAGGTGCCAGATCGACGAGCCGGTGAAGCCGATGACGGTACGCACCCCGAAGGCGGCGGCCGCTCGGGCGGTGTCCTTGAGCTCCTCGGCGGCCCGGCGGCGAACCCCTTCGGGCTCGCCGTCGCCCCAGATCCGCGCGGGCAGGATCCCCTGGTGCCGCTCGTCGATCGGGTCGTCGCAGACGGCCTGGCCGACGAGGTGGTTGGAGATCGCCCAGCACTTCAGTCCGTACGTGTCGAGCAGCTGCCGCCGGCCGTCCAGATAGCCGGGGTCGGCCAGCGCCTTGTCGACCTCGAAATGGTCTCCCCAGCAGGCGAGTTCGAGCCCGTCGTAACCGAAGTCCCGGGCAAGCCGGCAGACCTCCTCCAGCGGCAGGTCGGCCCACTGGCCGGTGAAGAGGGTGAAGGGACGGGGCATGGGCGGGACCTCCTGGGGCGTGTCTCGAAAGTGGCGTCGTCCGCCCGGAGGGCGGGGCCGGGGGCATCCGGTGCGTGCCATCGCAAAAGGCGGAGTCAGGAGAGCGCAGCGGGCTGCGCCGACGACCGACAACGCGGCCAGCGATGGGGTCTACCCTGCTCGAGCGAAGCCGAGAGCTTGGAAAAGTGCCGGACGTTCTGGGCCGGGCGGGACTTTCGACACACGCCCTAGAGAACCACGGGGGTGTGTACGGAGTTCTTCCCAGCACTCTCCTCCACTGCTGCGAGCACCCGCTGCACCTGCAGTCCGTCGGCGAACGAGGGTGCGGGGGCGCTCCCTTCGGCGATCGTCCGCACCAGGTCGCGGGCCTGGTGAACGAAGGTGTGCTCGTAGCCGAGGGCGTGGCCCGGCGGCCACCACGCCTCCAGGTAGGGGTGCTGGGGTTCGGTGACGAGGATGCGCCGGAATCCTGCCGTGGCGGCGGGTTCGGTGTGGTCGTGGAAGGACAGTTCGTTGAGCCGTTCCAGATCGAAGGCGAGCGAGCCGCGCTCTCCGTTGATCTCCAGCCGCAGCGCGTTCTTCCGCCCGGCCGCCATCCGGGTCGCCTCGAAGGAGGCCAGCGCCCCGGAGGCGAGCCGTCCGGTGAACAGGGCCGCGTCGTCGACGGTCACCGCTCCTCGCCCGGCCGGGTCCGCGGCGCCGGAGAGCCCGGCCGACGGGCCGGCGAGCCGGGGCCGTTCGCGTACGAAGGTCTCGCTGACCGCCGACACCCCGACCAGTGGCTCCCCCGCCAGATACTGGGCGAGGTCGACGATGTGCGCACCCAGGTCGCCGAGGGCGCCCGAGCCGGCGCGTTCCCGCTCCAGCCGCCAGGTGAGCGGCGACTCGGGGTCGACGAGCCAATCCTGGAGGTAGGCGGCGCGGACATGGCGCAGGGTGCCGATCCGTCCCGCGGAGATCAGTTGCCGCGCGTAGGCGATCGCGGGCACCCGGCGGTAGTTGAAGCCCACCATCGCGACCTGGCCGCGGGCGGCGGCGCGCTCCGCGGCCTCGGCCATCGCCTCGGCCTCGGCGACCGTGTTGGCGAGCGGCTTCTCGCACAGCACGTGCTTGCCCGCCTCCAGGGCGGCGATGGCGATCTCGGCATGGCTGTCGCCGGGGGTGCAGATGTCGACGAGTTGCACATCGTCCCGGGCGATCAGGGCCCGCCAGTCGGTCTCGGCAGCCGCCCAGCCGTGGCGGGCGGCCGCCGCGTCGACCGCGGCCCGGTCGCGTCCGCAGATCGCGGCGAGAGCCGGCGTCATCGGCAGGTCGAAGACATGTCCCGCGGTGCGCCAGCCCTGTGAGTGGGCGGCGCCCATGAACGCGTATCCGACCATGCCGACACCGAGCACCGGCGCACTGGTCGCCGGCCGGTGCGCCGGCGGCGCTGCGGCCTCCTGATCCGTCTCTTCCCTACGGGCCATCCGGGCTTCCTCCTCTTCGGTCGTTCGGTGGGTGCGGCAGGAGGGTCAGCACTCTCCTGCGGGGCGGATCAGCTGAAGCCCGTCGGCAGGTACTGGTCGATGTTCTCCTTGGTGACCACGGCCGAGTAGAGGGTGAGGCTGGTCGGGATCTCCAGCTCGGCCAGCCCGCTGACGCCCTTGCCCTGGGCCAGCGCGCGGGCCAGGTCGATGGCGGACGCGGCCATGGTCGGCGGGTAGAGGACGGTGGCCTTCAGGACGCTGTTGTCGGCCTTGATGGCGTCCATCGCGGACTTGGCCCCGGCGCCGCCGACCATCAGGAACTCGTCGCGGCCGGCCTGCTGAATGGCGCGCAGCGCACCCACGCCCTGGTCGTCGTCGTGGTTCCACACCGCGTCGATCCTCTTCTGCCCCTGGAGGAGCTGGGCCATCTTCGCCTGGCCCGACTCGACGGTGAAGTCGGCGGCCTGACGGGCCACCAGCTCGATGTCGGGGTAGTTCTTCAGCGCGTCGGCGAAGCCCTGGCTGCGCTGTTTGGTGAGCTCCAGGTTGTCGATGCCGGCCAGCTCGACGACCTTCGCACCCGCCTTTCCCTTGAGCTGCTCGCCGATGTACGTACCGGCGTTGAGGCCCATTCCGTAGTTGTCGCCGCCGACCCAGCAGCGGTAGGCCTGCGGGGAGGCGAAGATCCGGTCCAGGTTGACGACGGGGATGCCCGCCCGCATGGCTTCCAGGCCGACCTGGGTGAGCGCCTTGCCGTCGGCCGGGAGGATGACGAGAACATCGACCTTCTTGTTGATGAGGGTCTTGACCTGGCCGATCTGGGCGGCGGTGTCGTTGGAGCCCTCGGTGGTCTCCAGCGTCACCTCGGAGTACGTGGCCGCCCGTGACTTGGCGTTCTCGTTGATGGCGTTGAGCCAGCCGTGGTCGGCCTGCGGACCCGCGAAGCCGATGGTGACGGGCTTGCCGGGCTTGTTGTCGGCGGCGGGTCCGGTGCTCTTGGCGGTGTCCTCGCTCTTGGGGTCGTTGCTGGTGCAGGCGGTGAGGAGGGCGCCCGCGGAGACGGCTGCGGTACCGAAGAGCAGTCGTCTGCGGCTGGTTTCTGGCATGGCTGTCAACCCTTCATCCGGTGCGTGACATGTCACATGGGGCGAACGGGGCGGTGGGCGGGACGGCGGGGTGGAGCGTCAGGTCTCCCCGTGCGCCGACGTGCGGCGCTGGACCAGGACGGCGGCGACGATGATCGCGCCCTTGGCGATCTGCTGGACGTCGCTCTGCAGATTGTTGAGCGCGAAGATGTTGGTGATGGTGGTGAAGACCAGGACACCGAGTACGGATCCGACGATGGTGCCGCGCCCGCCGCTGAGCAGGGTGCCGCCGATGATCGCGGCCGCGATGGCGTCGAGCTCGTACAGATTGCCGTTGGTGTTCTGACCCGAGCCGGACAGGATGATCAGCATGAAGGCGGCGATGCCGCAGCACAGCCCGGAGAGCAGATAGAGGAAGAGCCGCTGGCGCCGTACGTCGATGCCGGCCAGCCTGGCGGCTTCGGCGTTGCCGCCGACCGCGACCGTGCGCCGTCCGAAGGTCGTACGGTTCAGCACCAGCCAGCCGATGACGGTGACCGCCGCGAACATCATGACCAGTGGCGGGATGCCGAGGACGTAGGAGTCGGGCAGGCCCAGGTCGAGGACCGACTTGACGGTGACGATCTGGGTCTTGCCGTCGGTGATCTGGAGGGCGAGCCCGCGGGCCGAGGCGAGCATGGCCAGCGTCGCGATGAACGGCACCATCCGTCCGTACGCGATGAGCAGACCGTTCACCAGTCCGGCCGCGAGCCCGACGATCACCGCGGTGAACAGGATCCCCGCGAAGCCGTACTCCTGGGTGGCGACCGTGGTCGCCCAGACGGAGGCGAGCGCGACCATCGCGCCGACCGAGAGATCGATGCCGCCGCTGGTGATGACGAAGGTCATCCCTACGGTGACGACACCGATGACGGACGACTGGGTCAGGATCAGTTGAAGGTTGCCGGTGTCCAGGAAGGTGTCGGGCTCGGTGAATCCGCCGACGGCGACCAGCACCGCGAGAACGCCGAGGAGCGAGAGGTTACGGACGTCCAGGCGCAGGCCCGGGGTGCGGGCGTGTCCGTCCTTCTTCCGGAGTCCGGGGGCCGGGGCGGGGGCGGCCCCCTTGTCCGGCCCGCCCTGCTGCGCCGAGGAGACGGGCTGCGTCATGACGTCGGGCTCCCTTCCATCACCAGGTCGAGTACACGGTGCTCGTCGAGCTCCCGGGCGTCCGCCGTATGCACGACGCGGCCCTCGCGGAGCACCAGCACCCGGTCGGCGAGGCCCAGCACTTCGGGCACCTCGCTGGAGACGAGCAGGACGGCGAGGCCTTCGTCGGCCAGCCGGCGGATCACGGCGTACAGCTCGGCGCGGGCGCCGACGTCGACGCCGCGGGTCGGTTCGTCGAGCAGCAGTACCCGGCAGCCGCGCAGCAGCCAGCGGGCCAGAACCGCCTTCTGCTGGTTGCCGCCGGAGAGCGTACGGACGGGGGTGTCCGGGTTGTCGGGGCGCAGCGAGAGTTCGCGGGTGGCTTCGCGGGCCGCCCGGCGTTCGGCGGCGCGGTCGATCCAGCCGGCCCTGGAGAAGCGGGACATCGAGGAGACCGAGACATTGCGGGTGACCGATTCGAGCATCAGCAGGGCCTGCGCCTTGCGTTCCTCGGGGGCGAGGCCGATTCCGGCGGCGACGGCCGCGCGGACGCTGCCCGGCTTCAGTTGCTTGCCGGCCACGGTCACCCGTCCGGCGCTCGGCCGGCGGGCGCCGTATACGGTCTCCAGGATCTCGGAGCGCCCCGAACCGACGAGCCCGGCCAGACCCACGATCTCACCGGGCCTCAATTCCAGGTCAACCGGGTCGAATTCACCGTTTCTGCTCAGCCCCTCGACCTTCAGGACGGGCTCCGCCGCGGTGGCTTCGCTGCCGTCCGCGGTGCGGGGCGGGAAGACGTACTCGACGTTGCGACCCGTCATCATGGCAACGATGTCGCGTGTCGGTGTGGAATCGGCGGGCAGCCCGACGGCCACGGCGCGGCCGTCCTTGAGCACGGTCACCCGGTCGCCGATCCGGCGGATCTCCTCCAGACGGTGCGAGATGTACACGACGGCGACCCCGTCGGCGGTGAGCGCGGCGACGATACGGAAGAGGTTGTCGACCTCGTCCGGGTCGAGTGCGGCGGACGGCTCGTCCATGACGATGAGCCGTACCTCGTGCGAGAGCGCCCGCGCCATGGAGACGATCTGCTGCTGCGCGGCGGACAGCTCGCCGACCGGGCGGGCCGGGTCGATCTCCGGGTGGCCGAGCCGCTTCAGCAGCGCCGCGGCGGCCGTGCGGCCCTCACGGATGCGGACGACGAAGCGGGCGGTGGTGGGTTCGTGGCCGAGGAAGACGTTCTCGGCGACCGACAGGCCCTCGACCAGGTCGAGTTCCTGGTAGATGGTGGCGATGCCCAGTCGCATGGCGGCGATGGGCGACTTCAGCGCGGCCGGTTCGCCGCGCCAGGTGATCTCGCCGCCGTCGGGCTGATGGGCCCCGGCGAGCACCTTGATGAGGGTCGACTTGCCGGCGCCGTTCTGCCCGAGGAGACAGTGGACTTCGCCGGCCTGGACCTCCAGGTCCACGCCGTCGAGGGCGCGCACTCCGGGGAACGACTTGGTGATGCCGGACATGGTGAGCAGGGGTGGTTCTGGTGCCATGACGATCCCCTCGGCAAATGGGGTCTCCCCTGCTCGAACGCAGCCGAGAGCTTGGGGAGGGCCGGTGAGCGGGCAGGGCTGTACCAGGTGCGGTGGTGCGGCTGTTTCCGGCGCATCCGGTGCTTCCGGGGTGCGCCCGTGCGTGGCCGGCCCGGGGTCAGGCCGGTGAGAAGAGGTGGTCGCTGATGAGGCGGGCGGCGCCGATCACTCCGGCGGCCGGCCCCAACTCACCGAGCACGATGGGAAGATTGCCGGTGGCCAGGGGCAGCGACTGCCGGTAGACCTGGGTCCGGACACTGGCGAGGAGCGTGTGACCGAGGCCGGTCACACCGCCGCCGATCACCACCAGGCCGGGATTGAAGAAGCTGACGAGTCCCGCGATGACCTGACCGACCCGGTTGCCGCCTTCGCGGATCAGATCGAGCGAGGTGGCGTCACCGGCCGCCGCGGCGGCGGCCACGTCGGCGGCGGTGAGCCTCCCGGCTGCCTCCAGCCGGCCGGCGAGCTCCGCCGACCGCCCGGTGCGCGCCGCGTCCTCGGCGTCGCGGGCGAGCGCGGCACCGCTGAAGTGGGCCTCCAGGCATCCCCGGTTGCCGCAGGCGCAGGCGCGGCCCTCGGGTTCCACCTGTATATGGCCGATGTCCCCGGCACTGCCGGTCGTGCCGCGGTGGACGTCGCCGCCGACGACGATGCCGCAGCCGATTCCGGTGCCGATCTTGACGCAGAGGAAGTCGCCCACGGAGCGTGCGACGCCCGCGTGCTGCTCCCCCATCGCCATCAGGTTCACATCGTTGTCGACCATGACGGGGCAGCCCAGTTCCTGGCTGAGCGCCTCGCGGACCGGGAAGCCGTCCCAGCCGGGCATGATCGGGGGTGCGACCGGGACGCCTTCGGGGAAGCGGACCGGTCCGGGTACGCCGATGCCCGCGCCGTCGAAACCCTCGGCCAGCCCGGAGGCCCGGAGCTTGGCCGCCATGGACAGCACCTGCTCGAAGATGGCGACAGGGCCTTCACGTACGTCCATCGGATGGTTGAGGTGACCCAGGACCTCCAACTCGGCGTTGGTGACGGCCACATCGACGGATGTGGCACCGATGTCGACGCCGAGGAACCGCAGTTGCGGTGCGAGCCGGATGTTGTGCGAACGGCGCCCGCCGCGGGATGCGGCGAGTCCGTCGGCCACGACGAGCCCGGTCTCCAGCAGTCGGTCGACCTCGACGGCGAGCTTGGAGCGGGAGAGATCGACCTGATCCCCCAGCTGTGCCCGTGAGTTGGGCCCGCCGTCGCGCAACAGCCGGAGCAGTCGCGCCTGATGCGCATTCGCGGGTCGTGCCGTCATACGTCTCACGCGCCCCTCCCCGCCGCATCGGCCTGTCCGTCGGGCTTTCGAGGGGAACGTAGCAGTGGTTGCCGGGAGTGGGAAGAAGTTGCGCAGGAATCCACTACAACTTTCTCCACACCGAGGACAAAGCCGGTCGGTCGCACCTGCCGTCGTCGAGTGCGGCGCAACGGCCACCGCTGTTCCTCGTCGACACCGATCCCGAAGCCGGTCGCCAGTCCCGCCGGCCCGCCGACCCACTGGCGTATCCCCAAGCCCTCGGCTGCGCTCGAGCAGGGGAGACCACACTCCTCACCGCACCGTCGGAACGTCCGCATACGTCAAGCAGGCGGACGCCCCTCCGTCTTGCGATGCGCCACATCCGGCGCCGCGCACTGATCCACCAGGATCGCGGGACAGCCCTCAGGGGCAGCGAATCACCTGACCCGCGTACGAGAGATTCCCGCCGAAGCCGAAGAGCAGAACCGGCGCGCCGCTGCGGACCTCACCGCGTTCCACCAGTTTGGAGAGGGCCATCGGGATCGAGGCCGCGGATGTGTTGCCGGAGTCCACGACGTCCCTGGCGATGACCGCGTTGACCGCGCCGATCTTCCTGGCAACGGGTTCGACGATCCTCAGGTTGGCCTGGTGCAGCACCACCGCCCCCAGCTCCTCGGGCGCCACACCGGCCTTCTCGCACACCTTGCGGGCAATGGGCGGCAGCTGTGTGGTGGCCCAGCGATAGACGGACTGCCCTTCCTGCGCGAACCGCGGCGGCGTCCCCTCGATCCGTACCGCGTTCCCCATCTCCGGCACCGAGCCCCACAGAACGGGGCCGATCCCGGGCCGGTCGCCCCCGTACGGCTCCGCGACGACGACCGCCGCACCGGCTCCGTCGCCGAGCAGGACGCAGGTGCTGCGGTCGGTCCAGTCGGCGATGTCCGCCATCTTGTCGGCGCCGATGACCAGGACGCGCTCGGCGGCCCCGGCCCGGACGGCGTGGTCGGCGGTGGCGAGGGCGTGGGTGAAGCCGGAGCAGACAACGTTGATGTCCATCACCGCGGGCGAGCCCATCCCGAGCCGGGCGGCGACGCGCGCCGACATGCTCGGCGAGCGGTCGATCGCGGTCGAGGTGGCGACCAGGACCAGATCGACCTCGGCCGGCAGCAGCCCGGCCGCGGCCAGCGCCTTGGCCCCCGCGTGCGCGGCCATCTCGTCCACCGGCTCGTCCGGCCCCCCGACGTGGCGGGTCCTGATGCCGACGCGGCTGGTGATCCACTCATCGCTGGTGTCGACCATGGCCGCCAGGTCGTCGTTGGTGAGCACCTTGGCGGGCTGATAGTGGCCGAGCGCCACGACACGTGAGCCGGTCATGTACGGGGTCCCCTCGCTACGAATGGCAGGAGTCATCCAGTCTTGGTCGCTACTGCCCGGTACGGGGTCACGGGTTCCCACAGGAATAGCGCCCGGCCATTGGAGGCTTGACGACAGGCTTGACAGGAAGAAAGGATTCTGCAGGCAGTCTTTTGTCTACTTGAAGACGTTTTCTGCGCATCGCCGGGTCCGCTCCGTACAGGACAACAGGCCCGCTCCGTACAGGACAATGAGATCGTCAGGGCCGGTTCGGTCTCCCACACGTACAGAATCGGGTTCAACACCATGGGACGGGTCACCGAGCGTCGCCGCACCATCCGCATCCGGGACGGGGCCGTCTCCGCCCGGCCCGACACGCTCGTCGCCGAGGAGCCCCTGGAGATCCGGCTCGACGGCAGGCCGCTCGCCATCACGATGCGCACGCCGGGTGACGACTTCGCCCTGGCGGCGGGGTTCCTGGTGAGCGAGGGTGTCATCGGCGACGGCTCCGAGGTGCAGTCCATCGTCTACTGCGCCGGAGCGACGGCCGACGGTGTCAACACGTACAACGTGGTGGACGTGAAGCTCGCCCCCGGTGTCCCGGTCCCCGACATCACGCTCGAACGCAATGTGTACACCACCTCGTCCTGCGGGCTGTGCGGCAAGGCGAGCCTCGACGCGGTGCGCACCACGACCCGGCACCCGGTCGCCGACCATCCCCCTCTGCAGGTCGAGCCCGCCCTGCTCGCCGCCCTCCCCGACCGGCTGCGCTCCGCACAGCAGGTCTTCGACCGGACCGGGGGGCTGCACGCGGCGGCGCTGTTCTCCGAGACGGGCGAACTGCTCGACATCCGGGAGGACGTCGGCCGGCACAACGCGGTCGACAAACTGGTCGGCCGGGCCCTCACCGACCACCGGCTGCCGCTGTCCCGGGCCATTCTGCTGGTGTCGGGGCGGGCCTCGTTCGAGCTGGCCCAGAAGGCGGTGATGGCCGGGATCCCGATGCTCGCGGCGGTCTCGGCGCCGTCGTCCCTCGCCGTCGACCTGGCGGCCGAGACCGGACTGACCCTGGTCGGCTTCCTGCGGGGTCCTTCGATGAACGTGTACGCGGGCGAGCACCGGATCGCCCTGGAGACGCCGGTCGGCCGGGGCTGAGGCCCCCCGGGCGCCCCGGCCCCGGCCCGCCGCGGCTCAGCCCATCGCGGCGGCGGGCTCCCGCGACACCGCCTCGCTCGCCGGGCTCTCCTGCTCCGCATCGCGCGAGCGGCGCTTGGCGATCACGGCGCACACCATCAGCTGCATCTGGTGGAAGAGCATCAGCGGCAGCACGGCGAGCGAGGCCTGCGCCCCGAACAGCACGCTCGCCATCGGCAGCCCGGAGGCCAGGCTCTTCTTCGAACCGGCGAACTGGATGGCGATCCGGTCCTCCCGGTCGAAGCCGAGCCGCTTCGCCCCGTACCAGGTCAGCGTGAGCATCAGCGCGAGCAGCAGCGCCTCGGCACCGAGAAGTGCCCCGAGCCGGGCCGGGGTGACCTGACGCCAGATGCCCCCGACCATGCCCTCGCTGAAGGCCGTGTAGACGACGAGCAGGATCGAGCCGCGGTCGACATGGCCGAGGACCTTCTTGTGGTGGGTGACGAAGCCGCCGATCCAGCGGCGCAGCAGTTGCCCCGCGACGAACGGCAGCAGCAGCTGGACCCCGATCCTCAGCAGCGCGTCCGCCGAGAATCCGCCGCCGTTGTTGCCGAGCAGGGCGGCCGCGAGCAGCGGGGTGAGGAAGATCCCGGCAATCGACGAGAAGGAGCCCGCGCAGATCGCCGCGGGAACGTTGCCCCGGGCAATCGAGGTGAAGGCGATCGACGACTGGATGGTCGACGGGACGAGGCAGAGAAAGAGGAAGCCGCTGTAGAGCTGCGGCGTCAGCACGTACGGAACCAGCCCCTTGCCGGCGAGTCCGAGCAGCGGGAACGCGACGAAGGTGCAGATCAGCACCGTGAGGTGGAGCCGCCAGTGCTTGAGCCCGTCCATGGCCTCGGCGGTGGAGAGCCGGGCGCCGTACAGGAAGAAGAGAAAGGCGATCGCTCCGGTGGAGGCGCCGCCCGCCACATCGGCCGCGGTCCCCGAGGCCGGCAGTATCGCGGCGAGCACGACGGTGCCGATCAGCGCCAGGATGTACGGGTCGAGCGGTAGCCAGGACGGCAGTTTCAGGGTGCGGCGGCTCATGTGCTCCACATGTTCTCTTGGTTCTGGTCGTGCCTTTTCCATGCTGCTCCCGATCGCGGTGATCGGGAATCCCGCACACCGCTCTCACTGTCATCACGGATCGCGATAGCCTGGCACTCATGTACGACCCCGCGCAGCTCCGTACCTTTCTCGCCGTGGCCCAGACGCTGAGTTTCACGCGGGCCGCCCGGCGGCTGGGGGTGCGGCAGTCCACGGTGAGCCAGCATGTGCGGCGCCTGGAGGATGCGGCGGGGCGGCAGCTGTTCACCCGGGACACGCACCGGGTCGAGCTCACCGTGGACGGCGAGGCCATGCTCGGCTTCGCCCGGACGATACTCGCGGCCCATGAGCGCGCCGCGGCCTTCTTCACCGGCACCCGGCTGCGCGGGCGGCTGCGGTTCGGGGTCTCCGAGGACTTCGTGCTGACCCGGCTGCCGGAGATCCTGGAGTCGTTCCGCCACGACCATCCGGAGGTCGAACTGGAGCTGACGGTGGAGCTCTCCGGAACGCTCCATCAGCGTCTCGCGGCCGGCCGGCTCGATCTGGTGCTGGCCAAGCGGCGCACCGGCGACACGCACGGCGAGCTGGTCCGGCAGGATGCGCTGGCCTGGATCGGCGCACCGCAGCTGCGGATCGACCCGGACCGCCCGGTGCCGCTGATCGTCTTCCCGCCGCCGGGCATCACCCGGGCCCGCGCCCTGGAGGTCCTGGAGGAGCACGGCCGGTCCTGGCGGATCGCCTGCACGAGCACCAGCCTGAGCGGGCTGATCGCGGCGGCCCACGCGGGGCTGGGCGTGATGGTCCACAGCCGGGGCCTGATCCCGCCGGGCCTGGCGCCGGTGCCGGCCAGGGCGGGGCTGCCGGAACTGGGCGATGTGGACTTCGTCCTGTCGCACGGCCGCCGCCGCGACGGGGCGCACGAGGCCGCGGACGCGCTGGCGACGGCGATCCTGGCGGGCGGCGACCGACTGATCCGCGGCGTCGGCACCATCGCTTCGGTGGGCGGCCGGGACGGCGCACGGCCACACGTATGACCTCCCGTGCGCATGGGAGGCCTGTCGCCGGGCCGGGGACCTGCCGGGCCATGACCGACCGCGCGCACGGGAGGCACGGACACACCGACGGTCGCACACGACCCACCCGATTCGGGTGAATGTGGATGGATCCCTGAACATGCCCCTGGAACGGGAGTGGCAGTGCCGTACAGATTCGGTGGAGATTCCTGCGCCCGCCACGCGCTCCGCGGTCCCGGCCACGCCCGAGCCTTGCCCATCTGGCCGGATTTCGGTGGCCGATCTGAGCATATGCCACATTGTCCACCGGTTCGGGGCCCTCCCGCCGCGCCGCCCGGTGGGGTAGCGTCACGGCGCTGTGCGGAGCGCCACAAGGAGCAGGTCATTGCGCGAGTTCACTGTCCCACCCATGGCGGCCGCGCCCCTCGTGGGCGGGCTGGCCGACGTGGTCTTCGACCATGCCGAGGAGGACCCGCACCGGGTCGCACTCGGCCGCAAGGACGCGAGCGGAATCTGGCGGGATGTCACCGCTGCGGCCTTCCGCGACGAGGTGCTGGCGCTCGCCAAGGGGCTGATCGCCCACGGCGTCAGATTCGGCGACCGGGTGGCCCTGATGTCGCGCACGCGCTACGAGTGGACGCTCTTCGACCTCGCGCTGTGGACGGTGGGCGCCCAGTCCGTACCGGTCTATCCGACCTCCTCGGCCGAGCAGGTGCTGTGGATGCTGCACGACGCCGGGGTGTCCGCCGTCATGGTCGAGCACGAGGAACACGCGATGACGATCGCCTCGGTGATCGACCGGCTGCCCGGCCTCAAGCGACTCTGGCAGCTGGACACCGGCGCGGTGACCGAACTGGTCGAGGCGGGGGCGGAAATCGAGGACGAGGTGGTGCACCGCCACCGCCGCGCCGTGACGCCCGAGTCCGTGGCCACCGTCATCTACACCTCGGGGACGACCGGGCTTCCCAAGGGCTGTGTGCTCACGCACGCCAACTTCATGTTCGAGACGGACACCATGGTCGCCCGCTGGAAGTCGGTCTTCCGCTCCCGGCCGGGTGACGAGGCGGCGACACTGCTCTTCCTGCCGCTGGCCCATGTCTTCGGCCGGATGGTCGAGGTCGCGGCGATCCGCGGCCGGGTGAGGCTCGGCCATCAGCCTGAGCTGTCGGCCAAGGCGCTGATGCCGGACCTGGTGACCTTCCGGCCGACTTTCATCCTGGCGGTTCCCTACATCTTCGAGAAGGTCTTCCACGCCGCCCGGCGCAAGGCCGAGGCGGAGGGCCGGATCGGACCGTTCGACAAGGCCGTGGACATCGCGGTGAAGTACGCCGAGGCGCTGGAGGCGCGGGCGTTCGGGACCGGTCCGGGACCGTCGGCCGGGCTGCGGATGCAGCACCAGTTCTTCGACAAGGTCGTGTACAAGAAGGTGCGCGAGGCGATGGGCGGCCGGATCCGGCACGCCATGTCCGGCGGTTCGGGGATGGACCGGCGGCTCGGGCTGTTCTTCGAGGGCGCGGGCGTCACGGTGTACGAGGGGTACGGACTGACCGAGTCGACCGCGGCGGCCACGGCCAACCCGCCGGAACGCACCAGGTACGGCACGGTCGGGCTGCCGATTCCGGGGACGACCGTGCACATCGCCGAGGACGGTGAGGTGTGGGTGCACGGCGACAATGTGTTCGCGGGCTACCTCGGCGCCCCGCAGGCCACCGAGGCGGTGCTGCACGAGGGCTGGCTGGCCACCGGGGACCTGGGCTCGCTCGACGAGAACGGATACCTGACGATCACCGGGCGGAAGAAGGAGATCCTGGTGACGTCGGGCGGCAAGAGTGTGGCGCCGGCCGGCCTGGAGGAGCGGGTGCGGGCGCATCCGCTGGTCGCGCAGTGCATCGTGGTCGGCAACGACCGGCCGTACATCGCGGCGCTGGTCACGGTCGACCAGGAAGCGGTGGACCACTGGCTCACGATGCAGGGGCGGGCGCCGCTGAAGCCGGAGGACCTGGTGCGCGATCCGGATCTGGAGATGGAGGTCCGGCGGGCGGTGGTGGCCGCCAACACGGCGGTCTCCCAGGCCGAGTCGATCCGTACGTTCCGGATCCTGGCGCATCCCTTCAGCGAGGAGCACGGTCTGCTCACCCCGTCGCTCAAGCTGAAGCGCCGGGCGATCGAGACGGCGTACGCGGCGGAGGTCGACGCGCTGTACCGCTGAGGCCCGGCGTGCCCCGGCGGTACAGCGCGTACGGCGTCCCGTGCTACGTGATCGAGACGCGGAACACCTTGTCCGAGCCGTCGGGTTCGTTCCCCTTGTTGTCGCAGTTGGTGGTGGAGAGCCAGAGCTGGTCCTGGCCGGGAACCTTGGTGACCGTGCGCAGCCTGCCGTACGATCCGACGTAGTACGCGCTCGGCGTGCCGAGGTTCTCGGTGTCACCGGTGATCGGCACCCGCCACAGCCGTTCGCCCTTCAGCGCGGCCATGTAAATGACGTTGCGGACGATGGCGATCCCGCTGGGCGAGGCCTCGGAGATGTTCCAGGTCTTCTTCGGGTTGGTCATGCCGTCGGTGGTGCAGGTGCCCTCGCAGATGGGCCAGCCGTAGTTCCTGCCCGGCTTGATGAGGTTGAGCTCGTCCTTCTTGCTGTCGCCGAACTCCGCTTCCCACAGCCGGCCGTTGCGGTCGAAGGCGAGCCCCTGCGGGTTGCGGTGGCCGTAGCTGTAGACGTAGTTGCCGAACGGATTGCCCGGGGCGGCCTTGCCGTCCGTCGTCATTCGCAGGATCTTGCCGTTCAGCGAGTTCTTGTCCTGGGCCAGGTCGGGGGTCTGCGCCTCACCGGTCGACACGTACAGGAAGCCGTCGGGGCCGAACAGCAGCCGTCCGCCGTTGTGGTACCTGCTCTTCTTGATTCCCTGGAGCAGGACCGTGTACCCGCTGAGCGAGCTGCCGTCGTAGGTCATGCGTGCCACACGGTTGCCCTCGGAGGCGGTGTGCATGAAGTACACGTAGTGGCTGGTGGACCACTTCGGGTCGACGGCGACGCCGAGCAGACCTCCCTCGCCGCCGGTCGTGACGGCGTTGGGCACGGTCCCGACCTGGGTCCTGGTGCCGTCGGGGGTGGCCTTGAGGACCTTGAAGCTGTCCCGTTCGGTGACCAGCGCGCTCTTGCCGTCGGGCATCCAGTAGGTGCCCCAGGGGATGGACCAGCCGCCGGAGACGGTGGCGATGCCGGACGGCACACCGCCGTCGGTGGCACAGGCCGGGGTGGTGAAGGTGACCGTGTTGCTCGGCGGTGAGGCGTTGCCCGCCGCGTCCTTGGCGACGACGTCCAGGGTGTACGGGCTGGCGCAGGCGAGCCCGGTGAGGGTGGTCGTGGTGGCCGGCGGGGTGCCGGTCACGGTCTTGTGGACGGTGCTGCCGCTGCGTACCTCGTAGGCGGTGACGGCCTTGTCGTCCGTCGACGCCCCCCAGTTCAGGACGACGCCGTTCGCGGTGAGGCCGGAGGTGGACAGGGTGCCGGGTGCCGAGGGTGCGGTGGTGTCGGAGCCGCGCAGGGTGGTGCAGTCCACGATCGGGCTGACCGACGACACATTGCCGGCCGCGTCACGCGCGAACACCGTGAGGTTGTAGGTGGTGTCGGGGGTGAGCCCGGTCAGGTTCTTCGTGGTGGCGGTGCCGGGTGCCTCACCGAACTTGTTGCCGTGTTCGTAGATGTCGTACGCGGCGACTCCCACGTTGTCCGTGGCGGCGCCCCAGCCGAGCGTGAGGCTGTTCTCGGTGATCTCCGAACAGCTGGGCGCCGTGGGCGCGGTGGGGGCCTCGGTGTCCGAGGCGGTGACCGTGACGTCGAGACGGTCGAGGTTGGGCAGCCCGCTGGCCGATGTGGACGTCAGCCGGATCTTGTTGCTGCCCGCCTTGACCGGGGTGGTCAGGGTGGAGGTGGCCCAGGTGTTCCAGTCGGTGGTGGCGCTGAACGCGCGGGCGGCCGAGACCACCGTGCCGTTCACGGCGACATCGGCGGGCCGGGCGTCGGCCGTGCCGTTGGAGTAGCGGACGGCGATCTCGCCGGTGCCGGCGGAGGCCGCGTCGACGGTGAACTCCACATAGCTGCCGACGACGTTGTCGCCGTTGACGAAGCCGGTGCCCGAGTAGCCGGAGTGGTTGGACTCGGCGGCGCCCTTGACGATCGTCGCGGACTCCGCCTCGTAGCGGGTGGCGACCGCGAAGGCCGGCTGCGGGACCGCCTGCACCAGGGCGGTGCAGAGCAGCACGGCGGTGAGCGCCGCCACTCCTCCTCGTGACGTGGTGAGCGTTCCGATCTGCATCTGATCCTCCGTCAGGGAACCCAGTGGTTGCCGGATGCGACGATCATCGACTGGAGCTGGACGCTCCCGCCGTAGTAGAGATCCGGGTCGATCGGGGTGGTGGCGAGCTTGTTCCAGAGCGCGTCGAGCCAGGCCTGGGAGCCGGAGTCGGTCAGCGCGGTCACGGCGAACGGGGCGGTGAACGCCATGTCGTCGCCGCTGTCGAACACCGAACCGTTCAGGTGGTAGCCGCTGGCGATCTTGTCCGGGTCGCCGCCCGTCTTGGCCTTGATCCAGGTGTTGAGCTTGCGGGCCGCGGCGAGCGAGGCGCTGTCCCCGCTGGTGACGGCGTCGGCGCCGATGCGCCACGGGTCACGGCAGGCGTTCCAGGAGTAGTCGCCGTCGTTGGGACTTTCGAGCACCTCGCCCGGGGCGGGCTTGGCCGTAGTGTTGGTGTTGACGACGAAGTCCGCCAACAGCCCTGTGCCTGCGGCGTACTTGGACTGCTGGGAGGCGATCAGTTCCTGGTGCGCCGTGCGCACGGTGTCCCAGGTGCTGTCGCCGGTGGCGGCCCTGAAAGCGCGGAAGTGGTCGATCATCCAGTCCGACGAGCGGGTCATCCAGTAGTGGGACTCCCCCGAGTCCGACCAGTCGCCGAACAGCATCAGGTGCGTGGTCGGGTTGACCTCGCTCTTCTTGATGGCGTTGATGTGTTTGACCGCGAGGTCCTTGTAGTTGTACGTCCCGGTCGAGCCCCACTGCCTGTCGGCGAGGAGCAGCCCGTAGGCGACGTCCAGGTCCCCGTCGGTCGCCGAGTCGGAGCCGTCGACGCTCTTGCAGGAGGCGTCCTGTTCGGCGGCGAGGAGGTCGGAATTGTTCACCGAGGGGTGCGCGAGCATGTACTTGACCATGCCGTCGAAGACGGTCTTCGCCTCCGGGTCGGCGCCCGCCATCGTCGCGGTGACGACCATCCCGTAGCCCTGGGCCTCGGCGACGTAGGGGTGGTCGGCGTCCGGCGAGATGACCTCGTACCAGCCGTTGCCGCAGTTCTTCCTCACGAACGCGGACTTCCAGGCGTTGTACGTCTTGATCACGGCCTGGTCGAGTGCCGACTGTTGGCCCGAGGGCTTCAGCATCCCCGCGGCGTACGGGATCGTGTGGCTGCCGAAGGGTACGGCGGGACTGCCGGTGGCGGGGGCAGCGGTTTCGAGGTGGTCGAGATTGGGTCCGCCGTCGGCCGTGGTCGCGGTGGCCCGGACGGTACTGGTTCCGGCGGGGAGCCGCGCGCCGATGGTCTTCGTCGCCCAGGTGTCCCAGGACCCGGTGGAGCCGAACGGGACGCCGGAGGCGACGACCGTGCCGTTGACGCTGATGTCCAGCGGGCGGTCGGTGGTGGTTCCGTTGGCGTAGCGGATGGCCAGCGAGTTGCCCGCCGCGGCGGCGTTCACCGTGAACTCCACAAAGGATCCGGCCACGTTGGTGTAGTCGACGAACCCGGTGCCGGAGTAGCCGGCGTGGTTCGTCGCCACGGCCGCCCGGGAGAGCTTCGCGCCCTCCGCCTCGTAGCGGGTGTCCGCCGCGGCGGCCGACGGCACGCCGAGCAGTGGCATCAGCAGTCCGGCGGCAGCGAGTGCCGCTCCGGCGAGGGTCACTCTGCTCGTGGTGGTACGCATGGGGTCTCCTCAGCCCTTGTACTGGACGACGGTCTAGGTGAATTCGCACAGGGACCGGGACACCCCGCTGCAGGTGTCCCCGTCGCTGTCGGAGCCGCAGGGCCGGCCCCGGTCGACGAACCGGAAGGCATAGCGCGCGATGTGGTGCTGCTGGGAGTGGCCGAGGTTCTTCCTGAAGTCCTCGGTGGTGACGGTCTCGTCCGCGTTCGTGGTGGCGTAGGCCTTCGGAAAATGGCCCAGCAGGGGCAGGAGCAGACAGCCGAGACCTGCGAGGGCGGCCATTGCGCGGCGTGGGGGTGCGGGAGGGTGCACGGATGATCCCTTCCGATTTCCATGTTAGGAAAGGTTCCTGACCGACACTGCATAGGATTCCCTGCAGAGCCTTCTGTCAATGCCCCGCGCGGGCCCAAATCTCAAGTGGAGCAGTCGGGTTGGGCGGAGCGCAGGCAGTTCTCAGGTGCGGCGGGGCATGTCCCGCCGCACCTGGTGCGGCGGGGCGGGTCCGCCTCCTGTTCCCGAGGCCGGTCGGACCGGTTGGCACCCCCGCATCCCGGTGAGCAGGAGATGGGTGTCCTGCAGCGATCCCGAGGGGTCTCCGAGCGACCGGCAGATGCCCCACTTGGGCCGGACCCGGTCGGCGAGCAGGATGTCGACGGCTGATGCCGACCTGTCGACGACAGTGGTCGCCCCGTCCTTCCTCGGACGGATGAGGCCGTGGGGGAATGCTCGGCGGGCGGTGATCGTTGACCTGGGGAGTACCAACCGACGACGTAAGGATCGACCGCTCGTGAGCCAGGTCCCCTCCATCACCCTCAACAACGGCGTCACGATGCCGCAGCTCGGTTTCGGTGTCTGGCAGGTGCCGGACGACGAGGCCGCGAAGGCGGTCACCACGGCCATCGAGTCCGGGTACCGCAGCATCGACACCGCCGCGATCTACGAGAACGAGCAGGGCACCGGCCGGGCGATCGCGGCCTGCGGTGTCGCCCGCGAGGAGCTGTTCGTCACCACGAAGCTGTGGAATTCCGAACAGGGGTACGACTCGACCCTGCGCGCCTTCGACGCCTCGCTCGACAAGCTGGGGCTCGACTACGTCGACCTTTATCTGATCCACTGGCCGGTGCCGGCCAAGGACGCGTACGTGGACACGTACAAGGCCTTCGAGAAGATCCACACCGACGGCCGGGCCAAGGCCATCGGCGTCTCGAACTTCCTCCCTGAACACCTGGAGCGCCTGCTCGGCGAGACCTCCGTGATCCCGGTGATCAACCAGATCGAGCTCCACCCGCAGCTCCAGCAGGCCGAGTCGCGCGCCTTCCACTCCAAGCACGGCATCGCGACCGAGGCCTGGTCGCCGCTGGGGCAGGGCAAGGGGCTCCTGGAGGTCCCGACGGTCGTCGCGATCGCCCAGAAGCACGGCCGCACAGCCGCCCAGGTGGTGCTCCGCTGGCATATCCAGACCGGCAATGTGGTGATCCCGAAGTCCGTGACGCCGTCGCGCATCGTGGAGAACCTCGACGTGTTCGGCTTCGAGCTGGACGCCGACGACCTCGCCGCGTTCGCCGCGCTGGACGAGGGCAGGCGCCTGGGCCCGAACCCCGGCGAGTTCAACGTCGGCGCCTGAACCTGCGCCATCGCACCGTTGACACACACGGACCGCCGCCCGGCTGCCGAGCCGGGCGGCGGTCCGCTCCGCAGGAGAGAGCCGGAACAGCAGCGCCATCACCCTGGAGGCCGCCGACGGCAGCACGGCGAACGGCACCTGTGACCAGCGGCGGGACGACACCGGACCTCGGCCAGTGGTGGCAAGTCGGAGCCGGTGCGGACACCCCGGGCACGGGCCGGACACAGGCCGGCAGGGGGATGTGTGCGGATGCGCGCGGACCAGAATTCGAGTGGCCCTTCGACGCCGTGCCGCCCGGGCCGTCACCCACCCGGACCAAGACGGCCCTTCGGCCTCCTGACGGCCGGGACATGGGCGGCGTCTGCCACGCCGGCGCCACGTTCTGCCGCCCGGCCGCCGAGCCCCGCCGAGGGCCGCGGGCCGAGAAACGAATCCGGAAGCCGAATCCCGGGACCGGGACCGGAACCGGAAAGGCACCGGCCCGAACCCGGTAGCCGCGTGCGGCACGGCTGCTCCTGTCGACTGGCAGCGCCTCACCGTCCGGTTTTACTGTGACCTGGCAGGTGTTTGAGTTTGTCAGTCGTCATTCAGGTGCGGGTATCCGACCGGGTTACTCCGGTCGGATACCCTGGCTGGAGCCCCGGCCCGATTACGGCGGGCCGGGGTTCACGTCAACCCGGTGACTCGGTCACCAGTCCTTGCCACCGCCGTCGTAACCTCCGTCGAAGTGATGCTTGATGACACGGAAGCTGCCCACGACTCCGTTGTCGACCCACACACCGCCCTTGACGTGGCGCGGGCGCACCCCGTCGCTGGAGCTCCACGGACCGACGGTGGCGATCGGGGCGCCGTTGTCGCAGGTGGCACCGCGGAAGACCTCGACGGTCCGGCGGCTGTCGTTGCGGATGTTGAGGGTCTTCGAGCCGAGGCCGCTGACCACGGTCACACAGCCACCCAGGTCGTCGGAGTACGTCCGCTCGTTGATGTGGATGCGACCCTTGTGGTGGTAGCCACGGCCCTTGTCGTGGTCACGGCCCTCGTCGTGGCCACGACCCTCGTTGTTGTTGTTGTTGCCCTCGTTGCCCTTGCCGACGTCGCCGCCGCCGAGCGCCGAAACGGGAACGGTCTGCTGGACGGCCTGGGACGCCTGGGCAGGCTCGGAGGTAGCGGCCGAGGCGTAGGTGATGCCGGTGGCAGCCAGGGCTGCGGCTGCCGCGACGGCGGCCGTAACGACGGTGGAACGGGTAATCATGTCGCTTCTCCTGTTCTCAGAAAGGTCGGCTGAGCAGTCGACCCGTGGATGAAATTACTGAGATTCGTCATACCTGTCATATCGGACACGGCGAAGGTCGGCGTCAGCGATCCGATCGAGGTACATATAGTCCGCCAAATGCGATATTCGCATAATTTGACGAGATACCAATTGCCCTTATTCATGGGCGAATTGATCCGCGATTAGACTGACAGGGGGACATTCTGATGCCCACTCACCCTGGCAGCAGCGTGTCTTTTCTTGACACGGTCCGGGCAAAGCGGCCGGGGCCCGTGAATACCCGTCATCCACGGCGCCCTCCGCGCTTCGCCTACACGGGTCCCACGGCTCATTCCGGAGCCGCGCCCTGTTGGCCTACTCGGGCCGGATGAGCAGAAAAGAGCTGGTCGGCGGGGGTCAGCCGTCCAGCCGGAGCCTGCGGTCCCAGGTGTACTCGCCCCGGGCGCGTTTCGAAAGCAGCGCCGTCGCCCGGAAGGCGGGGCCGGAGGCATCCAGTGCGTGCGATCGCAAGGCGGTCCACGGCCGCCCGGCTCCCGGCCCGCTTCCGACACGAGGCGGCCGTGCGCCCGGGGGCCGCCGCAGATCCGCGGCGCCGCGACGGCCCCCTGTGGTCCGGCGCTCACCGCCTCCGAGCCGCCGTCGCCCGCTCCGGGCACACGCAGCTGCGCCTGCACGGCTGGTTCCGGCGGTCCCCCGGTCCGGCGGACGGGCGGCCCGCACACCGCCCGCCGCGTCCGGGCACAACACCCGGGTGCCGGCCGAGACGGCGGGTTCGCGCACCACTGCCCGGTCGGCGCCGCACAGCGCGGCACGGGTCATCCGCAGCCGGATCCGGGATGCCCGCACGCCCCTCGTAACTACTGCTCGGCCCGCCCGGTGCGCCATGTCCGGGGAACCCGGCAGGTCAGGGCCGGTGGACCGGATCGGAGCCGGGACGGGCCCGGCTCGTATCGGCAAGGTCGCGCGCGGTCAGTCCCGCCGGCCCAGGTGCACGGTGCGTGCCGAGAGCAGGTAGACATCGGGGCGCCGACGCAGACCGGCCGGGTCGTCGGGGTCGAGCAGCCGGTCGAGTACGGCGATGTCCTCGGCCGTGAGTTCCTCCTCGAACATCTGGCGCCTGCGGGCGAACTCGACGACGACATGGTCCCGGGCCCGGTCGGAGAGCGGCGCCGGAAGGTCGAGCAGGAAGCTGCGGGTTCCCTGCGGGGCGAGTCCGACCGCGGTGAACAGGGCGCTCCAGTCCTCGGTCTCCCGCGTGGTGCCGGGCAGCGCCGCCCGCATGTCCTCGAACCGGGCCGCGTTGATCGCTTCGAGCCTGGCCTCCAGGCCGGGCCGCCCGATGCCGATGTCGCGCGGGAGGCGGCGGGGCTGCAGTCCGCCCTCGACCAGGGCGACGCTCCCGCCGGGGCGCAGCAGCGCGGCGAATCCGGCCAGGACGGCGCGCTGGTCGCCCATGTGGTGCAGGGCGTTGCCCACCCAGATCAGGTCCGCCTCCCCAAGTCCGCCGAGGCCCTCGGGGAGGTCCGCCTCGTGCGTGCGGACCCGGTCGCCGAGACCGAGGCGTTCGGCGTGGTTCCGGGTGCGTTCCAGGAGTGCGGGGGTGCCGTCGACGGCGACGACCTCCGCCTCGGGAAACAT
This sequence comes from Streptomyces sp. NPDC001880, assembly GCF_053594575.1. Lineage (NCBI taxonomy): Bacteria > Bacillati > Actinomycetota > Actinomycetes > Kitasatosporales > Streptomycetaceae > Streptomyces > Streptomyces sp. NPDC001880. Next base: position 75,625 of record NZ_JBSFET010000018.1, on the reverse strand, counting down.
CTCGGCGAGCAGGCAGGTGATCACGCCCGGCCCGCTGCCGATGTCGAGCACCCGGCGGACCTTCGGGGCCGTGGGGAGTCCGGCGATCCAGCGGGCCGCCTCCTCGTACTGCGGGCGGCTGACCTCGGCTTCCTGCTCCAGCTGCGGCCCCATCACACCCCAGTCGATGTCACCCGCATCGTGATGGTGGCCATGAGTGTGGTCGTGGTGCGTGCCGCGGGCCGCGTCCGGGTGGTGCTGGTGGCCGCGGGCGGTGTTCTGGTGATGACCGTGTCCGGTTTGCTGGCTCATGGGAACAGCCTCACCACGGATCTCATCCACGGCAAGCTTCGTTGCCGGTTCAGCAAGTCCTCCGTTCCGGCCGCTGCCTCGCGCCCGGCACCCGCCCCGACTCCCGACGCATCTCACTCAATGGACACCGGAATATTGCCGGTACGCCGCCGGGCCCATAACTTGCGTTCATGGAGCTGGAGTTACGCCACCTGCGAACCGTACGTGCCATCGCCGACACCGGGAGCCTGACCAAGGCTGCCGCCACGCTCGGGCTCGCCCAGCCCGCGTTGAGCGCACAGTTGCGAAGGATCGAGAGGGCGCTCGGCGGTCCGCTCTTCGACCGCGACCACACCGGCGCCCGGCCCACGCTCCTCGGTGAGCTGGTGCTCGAACGGGCCCGGGTGGTGCTGCCCGCCGTGAGCGAGCTCCAGGAGGAGGCGGTGCGGTTCGCCAACGCCTGGGGGACGATGGAGCGCTTCCGGCTGGGCGGCACGCACGGCCCGCTGCTGGGCGGTCTTGTGGACCGTCTGGTCACCGCGCATCCGACCGCGCCCGTGTCGACGTACACCTCCTGGTCGGTCACCGAGATCGCCGCCCAACTGGTGTACGGGCGCCTCAACTTCGCCCTCATCGGCACCTGCGGGGAGAGCCCGCCGCCCGGCAGCGACCGGCTGACATGGCAGGTGATAGGTGTCGACCCGGTCTTCGTGATGCTGCCGGACTCCCACCCGCTCGCCGGTGAGCAGGAGCTCGACCTCGCCGCGCTGGCGGACGAGTGCTGGACGGACGTGCCGGGCGAGGGCTGTTTCGCCGACTGTTTCATCGGCGCCTGCGCACGGGCCGGATTCAGCCCGGTCTCGGTGTACGAGACGGATACGGCCTCCGTCGTCCATCTGGTGCAGGTGGGGCGGGCGGTCGGGCTGTGCCGGGCGACGTTTCCGCCGACCCCGGGGCTGGTGACCCGGCCGATCACCGGCTCGCCGCTGAGCTGGCGCCATCTGCTGGGCTGGCATCCCCGTTCGACGGCGGCCGGCGCGGCGGCGAGCGCGGTGAGCGGATACGCACGGGCGGCGTACACGGAGGCGGTGGAGCGCAGCGAGAGCTATACGCGCTGGCTCGCCGCGCATCCACGGTTCGGTGCGGCAACGTGACCTGGCACGCGCGTCGCCGTGGCTACCGCACGCCGTGTCCGTCGGCGATCGCCGCCACCCGCGCGGCCAGGTTCAGATCGTGCTCGGTGACCACACCGCCCGCGTCGTGCGTGTTCACGGAGAGCGAGACGGTGTTGTATCCGAGGGTCAGATCGGAGTGGTGGTTCAGTTCGTCCTGGATGGCGGAGACGTGCACGGTCAGCCCAAGTGCGGCGAAGTGGGTGTGCAGCCGGTAGGTGCAGGTGATCCGGTCCCCTTCCAGCGCCCAGCCGGGCAGTCCGGCCAGACGGTCCTCGATCTCTTCCTGCGACAGCGGTGCGGCGGGCATACGGCGGCTCCCTCATCGGTGATCGGTGCCGGTCGGCGGTGCCGGTGACGTTACGGTCTGGGTATGACAACTGTCGCGCTTGACACGGGGGTAGGACCGCTGCTGCGCAGCTGGCGGGAGCAGCGCCGGATCAGCCAGTTGGAGCTGGCACTCCGCGCCGATTCCTCCGCCCGGCACATCTCCTTCATCGAGACGGGCCGCTCCCGCCCCAGCGAGGAGATGATCCTGCGGCTGGCCGAGCATCTCGATGTCCCGGTCAGGGAACGCAACGCCCTTCTGCTGGTGGCCGGTTACGCACCCCGCTACACACAGACCGCGTTCGACGACCCGGCGCTGGACGCGCTGCGCGAGGGGATGGAGCGGTTGCTCCAGGCGTACGACCCGTATCCGGCGCTGGTCGTCGACGGTTCGTACAACGTGGTGGCGGCCAATCGGGGCATGACGACGCTGCTGGAGGGAGTGGCCGAACACCTGCTCGTACCGCCGCTCAACGCCATGCGGATCACCCTGCACCCGGAGGGGCTGGCCCCGCGCATCCGCAACCTGCGGGCGTGGCGGGCCGATCTGCTGGACCAGATGGATCGCCAGATCGCCCTGGCCCGTTCGGCGGAACTGCGTGAGCTGTACGAGGAGGTCGCGGGCTATCCCGTACCGGAAGACAGCGGCCCCGGGCCCGTTCCGTCGCTGCCCTTCGCGCTGCCGCTGCTGATCGAGCACGACGGCCGGGTGCTGTCCTTCGTCTGCTCCATCGCGACGTTCAACACTCCGATGGATGTGACGGTGGCCGAGCTGGCGATCGAGACCTTCCTGCCCGCCGACCCGGCCACCGCCGACCATCTGCGATCCCTCTCCTCCTGAGCCGAAACGGCGGGTGTGGATGACGTCGCACCGGACGTCTCCGTCGCCACGCGGTCCAGGTCAGGGGCGCCGAGCCGGCGCCCGAAGCGGACTTCGAGCGCCGGAACCGATCCGGAACGGACCCGGAGCAGCCGACTCGACGACGCCAGGGCGTGTTTCGAAAGTGGCGTCGTCCGCCCGGAGGGCGGGGTCGGGGGCGCCTGATGCGTGCGATCGCGAGGCGGAGGGAGGAGAGCGCAGCGGGCTGCGCCTACGACCGACAACGCGGCGAGCAATGGTCTCCCCTGCTCGAGCGAAGCCGAGAGCTCGGGGGAAGTGCCAGGCGCCCCCGACCAGGTGGGACCTTCGAAACACGCCCTAGACGCGTGCTCCGTTGTCGAGCGGATCCCGGCGCGCCCGCCCCTTACCGGACCGACGTCGCGGTGCCCGCTTGCGGGCGGGCGGCGGGGCCTTGCTGCTGCGCTCCAGCACGAGGGCGACCGGCACGGCGGTCAGCACCGAGGAGTACGTGCCGACGCAGATGCCGATGAGCAGGGCGAGGGCGAAGTCCGCGAGGGAGTCACCGCCCAGCACCGCAAGCGCGACGAGAATGAAGAGCGCGCCCATTCCGGTGTTGACCGTTCGTGGGACGGTCTGGAGAACGGCCCGGTCGGCGATGGTGGCCAGCGGTACGCGACGGGCCTTCGCCCAGAGTTCCCGTACCCGGTCGAAGACCACCACCGAGTCGTTGACGGAGTATCCGATGACGGTGAGGAGCGCGGCCAGGAAGATGCCGTCGATGGTACGGCCGAGCCAGGCGAAGGCACCGACCAGGATGATCACGTCGTGGACCAGCGCCCCGACCGCGGCCACGGCGAACGTCCAGCGGAACCGGACCGCCAGATAGATCAGTTGCACGAAGACGGCGATGCCGAGTGCGATCAGGGCATTGCGCCGCAGTTCGTCGCCGAGGCTGGGGCCGATCAGCTCGTCGCGGACCTTGGTGGTCTTGCCGCCTTCCTCCTCGAGGGCGGCGCGCAGGGCGTGTTCGCCGTCGTTGTCGAGTTCACCGGTCCGTACGGAGAGGTCGCCCGACCCGGCCGTGGTCACCTCGGCGTCGCCGAAGCCCGCGTCGGCCAGCGCGGCGCGGGCCTGCTCCACGTCGACGGGCCGGCTCGTCGAGTACTCGATGAGCCGGCCGCCGGTGAACTCGACGCCCAGGTTGACACCGCGCACGACGATGCCGAGAACCGCGACGGCGACCAGTGCGGTGGAAACCATCAGCCAGCGGCGCGGATACCGCATCAGGCGGGGATCGCGGCGGGTCAGCCAGGTGCGGACCCGGCCGGGGAACGCGATGCCGTTGACGCCCCGGTAGGAGCTGACGAACCGGGAGCCCGCGGCGATCTCGGTGAGCGCGCGGGCGACGACGAGCGCGGAGAACATGGAGGCGATGACACCGATGGCGAGGGTGACGCCGAAGCCCTTCACCGGTCCGGAGCCGAGGAAGAAGAGCAGTCCGGCCGCGATCAGCGTCGTCACGTTGGAGTCGGCGACGGCGCTCCAGGCGCCCTTGAATCCGGCGGTCAGCGAGGAGCGCAGGGAGCGGCCCGGATGCTGTGCGTGTTCCTCCCTGGCCCGTTCGAAGACCAGTACGTTGGCGTCGACCGCCATTCCGATGGCCAGGACGAATCCGGCGAGGCCGGGCAGGGTGAGGGTGACGCCGAGGCCGACCAGGGCTGCGTAGGAGATCAGTCCGTAGGCTGCGAGCGCGACGGCGGCGAGCGCGCCGAAGAGCCGGTAGATGACGGTGATGAAGAGTGCGGTGGCGGCGGCGCCGATGAGGGCGGCGCGGGCGCTGGCATCGATCGCGGCGGCGCCGAGCGTCGGTCCGACGGTCCGCTGCTCGACGATCTCGACGGGGAGCGGCAGGGCGCCGCCCTTGATCAGCAGGGCCAGTTCGCGGGCCTCGTCCGCGCTGAACGATCCGGTGATCTGGGTGGAGCCGGAGGGCAGGCCGGTGTTGCAGGCGACCGTCGGGGAGACCTGCGGCGAGGAGATGATCTGCTGGTCGAGGACGATGGCGACGCGGCGGCGGTCGTCCTGGACCGGGTGGCATGCGGCTTCGCCGGTCAGCCGGGTCCAGTCCCGGCCGGCCTGCTTGTGGAAGTCGAGGGACACGGTCCAGCCGGCGCCCTGCTGGGCGTCGAACACGGCGGTGGCGTCCTTGACACCCGCGCCGGAGAGAACGGCCGGGCCGAGGTCGAGGGCGCGCCCCTGTTCGTCGGGGAGGGTCGGCCCCGCACCGTCCTTGCCGTCCTTGCCGTCCTTGCCGTCCTTGCCGTCCTCGACGCTCCCCGGGCCCTGGACCGCGTGGAAGCTGAGCTGGGCGGTTCTGCCGATGACCTCGGCGGCCTTGCGCGGGTCCTGGACGTCCGGGAGCTCGACGATGATCCGGTCCTCGCCGGAGCGGGTCAGCGTGGGTTCGGCGACGCCGAGCGAGTCGATGCGCTGGCGCAGTACTTCGAGCGTGCGCTCGGTGCTCTCCCGGTCCGCCTTCGCGGTGTCCGAGTCCTTGGCCTGGAGCACCATCCGGGTGCCGCCCTTGAGGTCAAGGCCGAGTCTGGGTGACATGGTCAGCGAAATGAGCACGGAGACGAGCAGTACGGCGGCAGCCAGCACCGCTCGCACCGTGGTGGCGCGAGTCATGGTTTTCCTCCGAGGGGCGCCGGGCGCCCTCACCTCGGCAGGGGCGGCACGGCGGTTCTGTGGGACGGGACCGGTGGCAGGACCGGTGGCCGGTGAACGGCCGTCCGTGGAGGCCCGCGTACGCCGGGTAGCGCGGTGCGCGAGTGGTCGGTGGCACGGGAGGCTGCGGTGGGGGCCGGGAGATCGGCCCGGTGGGGTGCGTGGATGCCGGGCGCGCCGGGCAGCAGGGCATCGGGACCGGGCGGCGGGAGGTGGTGCGCGGTGCGGGCCTGGTCGCTGCCGGCCCGGGGCTGGGGGCGGGGTGCGGTCGGTGGCCCGGACCGCTGGTGGTCGGTGGCCGTGGCGGTGCGGGTGCGCCGGGTGTCGTGGACGGTGCCCGTGCGGGCGGTCCGGTCGGTGTGCGGGGTGGGCTGGTGGGCGCCGGGGGTGTACGCGGCGGAGGGCGGGACGCCGGCGAACGGCCGGGCGGGGGGTACGGATCCGGCGGCTGCGGGGGTGCCGCCGACAACGGTGAGAACGGCGAGCAGAAGGGCGGCGAGAACCAGCCGGGCCGCCTGCGCGGTGCCGGGACGGACGGCGCGACCCCGGCCGTGACCGGTCGGGCAGGCCCCTGGGGGCACGTTCCCCGGGGGCGGCCCCGGGAGGGGGGTCACCCGGTTCGGCCGGTCAGGACCGGGGCCGCGCCGGCCCGGCGGAGGACAGAGCTGAGGACCATCCCGGCGCCGCGTACGACGGCCGTCGCCGGGTCGTCGGCGAGACGCACCGGAACCCCGAGGCGGACCGCGATCCGGTTGGTGATGTCGGGGCGGGCGGCTCCGCCCCCGGCAAGCAACGGGCCCCTGCGCAGGGCCCCGAGAACGGCACCGTGCCGGTCCTGCTTCCACATCTCCATGATCATGTCCAGGACGGTGCGGACGATGGCGGTGGGCGGCTGTGCCGGGGCGAGGTCGCCCAGCCCCGTCTCGGCCTGGCGGGCGTCGCGGACCTGCCCGTCGACGAGCAGGGTCGCCTCGGTCAGTTCGGCGCCGATGTCGACGACGAGCAGCGGGCCGCCGTCGCGCGGTCCGGCGTAGGCGGCGGCCCTCGCGCTGTCGAGGGCGATGACGGTCGTCGGCCCCAGAGCGGCGATCAATTCCCTGGCCTCGGCACGCTGGCGGGCCCCGGCGAGGACGGGGTGGCTGAGGACGATCACGGTGCCGGTGCGGTCCGCGCCCAGCGCCGTGTCGGCGATGCGGCCGAGCATCCGGCCGCAGGACTCGGGGTCGACGATGCGCCCCCGCCGGACCGGGCGGCCGTGCCCGGCTCCCCTACCCGGGTCACCGCAGACGTCGGTGTCGGCCAGGACGCCGTGTCCGGGCACCCAGACACGGGTGCGGGAACTGCCGAGATCGAGGGCGAGGCCACGGGTGACACCGCGGTGGTCCTGGTGGTCCCGGCGAACGGAGGGGCCGAGTCGTCGCCCCTCGTGCAGAGAACGCATCGCCCCTCCCACCGGCTCGCCGTCACGGCCGCACACACCCATGACTCGCTGATAGCGAGGCATGGCCGAGCCCTCACTATGCAATAGGGAGGCAAAGAAAGCCACTCCCGGGCAAAATCCAAGGGCTCGGCCGCGCGGCGCCGTGCCTCACACCTCTGACGGCAGGAACACCGCGACCAGTTCGGCGAACTCGTCCGGCGCGGCGATCCGGATGCCGAGGTCCTCCGCCTTGGTGCGCTTGGATCCGGCCTTCTCCCCGGCGACCAGGAGCGAGGTGCGCTTGGAGACACTCGACGAGGACTTGCCGCCGGCCCGCTCGATCAGCTCGTTCATCTCGTTCCGGGAGAGCTTCTCCAGTACGCCGGTCATGGCGCCGGTGACCACCACCGTCATCCCGTCCAGCGGCAGGGCACCGCCCTCCCCGTCCGAGGTGGCGGCCGGCTCCTCGCCCTCCTCCCCCGGCTCGGGCGGCGGCGTGGCTCCGGGCTCCGTCATGTTGACCCCGGCGGCCACCAGCTTCTCGATCAGCGGGGCCAGCTCCACCAGCTCCGCGACCACGCCTGCGGCCTTCTCCTTACCGATGCCGTCGACCCGCTGGAGCTCCTCGGCATCGGCCGCCCTGATCCGGTCCATGTCCGCGAAGTACCGGGCGATCCGCCGCGACATGGAACGACCGGTGCCGCGCACCCCCAGCGCGCAGAAGACCCGGGAGAGCGGCTGGGTACGCGCCGTCTCGATGGCGGCCAGGAGGTTGTCGGTGCTGGTCTCGCCCATCCGCTCGAGGCTCAGCAGCTGCTCGCGGTCGAGGGTGAAGAGGTCGGCGAAGTCGGCGACCAGACCGGCGTCGACGAGCTGGACGACACGGGTAGCACCGAGGCCCTCGATGTCGAGCTGGTCGCGGCCCGCCGCGTACGAGATGGAAGCGACGAGCCGGCAGTCGCGGCCCCGGACACAGCGCCAGCGCTGCTCGCTGGTGTCTATTTCGGAGCCGCACTGCGGGCACGACTCGGGGAAGTCGATCGGCTTCTCGTCACCGGTCCGCAGATGGGCGACGGGGGCCTCGATGCGGGGGATGATGTCGCCCGCCTTGTAGACCATCACCCGGTCGCCCAGGCGCAGGTCGCGGCGGGTGATGTCGGCGGGGTTGTGCAGCGTGGCGTAGCTGACGGTCGAGCCGTCGATCTCGACCGGCTCCAGCACCGCGCGCGGCGCGATGATGCCGGTGCGTCCCACGTTCCACTCGACGCCGAGGAGCCGGGTGACCTTCTCGACGGCCGGGAGCTTGTAGGCGATGGCCCAGCGCGGCGCCCGGCTCCCGGAACCGGCCTCGCGCCGGTCGGCCGCGAGATCGGCCTTGATCACGATGCCGTCGATACCGAAGGGCAACGAGGCGCGCAGGGCTGCGACTTCCTCCACCCGGCTCTGCACCTCCTGGACGGTGGTGACGGTGCGCGGGGCCACGTCCGTGTCCGCGGCGGTGTGCACGCCGAGGCGGTCGACGAACGCGAGGACCTCGCTGTGCGGGAGTTCGGCGAGGGTGTCGGTGAGCTCGCCGGAGTCGGGCAGCGGCAGGGCGCCGTAGGCGAAGAACGTCATCTCCACCGTGTACGCGCGGTCCTTGGCCCGGAGGGTGCCCGCCGCGCCGTTCCTCGGGTTGGCGAAGGGGGCGCCGCCGTGTTCCGTGCGCACGGCGTTGGCCTGCTCGAACTGCTGGGTCGTCATGAGGATCTCGCCGCGCATCTCGATCGTCACCGGCTCGGCGAGCTGCTCGGGCAGGCCCACCACGGTGCCGATCGCATGCGAGACGTCCTCGCCCGCGGTGCCGTCGCCCCGGGTGATCAGCTGTTCCAGGCGGCCCGCCCGGAAGCGCGCCGCGACCGCCAGTCCGTCGAGCTTCGGCTCCACGCTCCACGCCGCGACGGGCCGTCCTATCCGGCGCTCCAGCGACGCCGTCCAGGTGACGAACTGGTCGGCCGAGAACACATTGTCCAGCGAGAGCATCGGCACCGTGTGCGGCACGTCCCCGGCGGCGGCGCCACCCGCCACCTTGCCGGTCGGGGAGGCGGCCAGCACCTCCTGCGGGTGCTCCTGCTCGTAGGCGGCGATCCCCCGCACCAGCCGGTCGTAGGCGTCGTCGTCGAGCGTGCTCTCACCCGTGGCGTAGTACGCGGCGGCGGCCTTCGTCGCTTCTTCGACCGCGGCGGCGTAGGCGGCGGTGTCGGCGAGCACAACAGCTGAGTTCGTCATGGCCCCCATCCTGCCGTCCACCACTGACAACGACCCTCAGCCGGCTGCCTGGACCGTGCCGTCCGCCTCGTCGGCGCCGGCCACCGCACCCGGCGCCGACAGGGGAATCTGCGGACCCGAGCACTCCCGCAGCCAGCGGCGCAGCACCTTGTGCACCTGTTCGGCGCCCACCAGCTCCTTGCCGGGTGCCACCGGCTCGGACAGCTGGGCCGGCCACAGCAGGAACGGGCGGGACTGCTCGCCGCCCAGGCCGCCGTGCGAGCCGATCTGCTCCTCGAAGGCGTGCACATGGCCCGTCGCGTCGTCGTGCATCGAGTTGACCATGATGTCGGCGACGTGCGGGAAGGTGTCCGTACGCCGCACCGCCGCGGCCGCTCCGGGGCCGAACGGGGCCAGCGGGCCTTCCCCGTCGACCAGCTCCGAGACCGGGATCTCCGTGCCGCCGCGGCCCAGCACCACCGATCCATGACGCTCGCTGCGGACCAGCAGAAAGCCGATGCCGGGGTGGTTGGCGAGGGTGCCGAGCAGGGCGGGGTGGCAGTGGTCGAGCTGTTCGCGCGAGGCCCGCCCCTCGATGTCGGGGAAGGAGATCAGGCCGAGGTTCCCGGAGGCGAGGACCACGGGGTCGGACGGCTTCGCGAGGTGCTCCGCCGCCTCCTCGTCGACCGGCCGGTGCAGCGCGATCCGTACCGCGTCACGCGCCTCCGAGCCGCTGCGGGTGCGCTGCGCCCGGCGGGGCACGGGCAGCCCGCAGCCCGCCCGCACCAGGTCCTTGAGGGTCAGTCCGTACGCCCCCGCAAAGGTCTCCCCGGGGCTCTGGCCGTGGTCGGAGAGGAGCACGATCCGGTAGGTGCGCGGGGTGTGCTCGGCGACCTTGACGATCAGGGCCAGCGAGCGGTCCAGGCGCGCGAGCACCTTCTCCGCGTCGCGGCTGTTCGGTCCGGAGTGGTGCGCCACCTCGTCGTAGGCGACCAGGTCGGCGTAGACGGCGGTGCGGCCGGCGAACATGTCCCCGATGACGGCGGCGACCACCACATCGCGTTCGACGACGGTCGCGAAGGCCCGGATGAAGGGATACAGCCCGCCGCGCTTGATCCGGGGCGTGACCTTCCGCATCCGCGCCCGGGTCGACTGGCCGATCTCGCGGCAGACCTCGGCGACGAACGACACCGCGGTGCGTACGGCGTTGGCCGGGTCGGAGAAGTACGCGAAGTACCCGGCCCTGGAGCGGCGGCCCCTGCCGAACCGGGCCGCCATGGACAGGACGAGCGCCAGTTGGTCGGCGCCGCCGCTGAAGAGGTTGCCGCGGCTGGCACCGTCCAGCGCGAGCAGTCCGCCGTCGTCGGTGCGCGCGACGGCCCTGCGCTGGAGTTCGAGGGCGCTCGCGGGCCTGCTGGAGACCATGACGTCGCCGGTCTCCTTCTCGTACCAGCGGAAGGCGGGGACGTCGTGGTTGCTGCCGTGCAGGATTCCGAGCTGGCTGGCCCCGGTCTGGCTGGACCAGTCGGTGCGCCACGGTGTGAGCCGGTGCCCCTCCTCGTCCGCCAGCCACTGCGCGACGGTCGGCATCAGGCCCGTGTCGGCGGCATGGGCGAGCACGTCGTGGCCGACGCCGTCGAGCTGGATGAAGACTGTCCCCGGCGGCCCGCTGCGCCCGCTGTCGGCACCGCTGCGCCGTCGGCGGCGGACGGCCAGCCGGGAGAGCCTGCGTCGGTAGGCGTTGTCGTCGCGGACGGCGAGCGCGGTGGAGGTCGCCGAGGCGACGGCGGACATCACGGCCGCGACCACGACGGCCATCTCCGGGTCGGCGGCGCCGCGCCCGTCCGGGATGAGCCGCAGGGCGACCAGCAGCAGCGAGCCGTTCAGGAAGAAGACGAGCAGCCCGAGGACCAGCGCGGGCACGATGAGCAGGGCCCGTACCACGGCCGGCCAGACCAGCGCGGAGAGCAGACCGAAGGCGCCGGCGCCCCAGGCCGCGGTGAACGCGGTCTTGGTTATGCTGTCGCCGTCGTCCGACTGGAGCTGGAAGTCCGGCAGAATCCCGGCGAGCAGCAGCATCGTGAGCGTCGAGACCGCCCACACCACGACCACTCGCATCAGGGCGCTCCCGGCCGCTCGCCATCGCCCGTCACCCACGCCGCTCCACCTCACGTCCGGACCCCGCCGTTCCGAGTCCTGGCCCCCAGCTTTTCACAGCGGCCGCGCGGGCCCCGGCCGCAGCGGCCGGGAGCCGGGTCAGCAGCCGTCGTAGCCGGCGGTCGGCATGGAGAGCCTGCGATGCACGCTCGCCTTCGTACGGGCGTTGTACGGCGGCTCGTCCAGCCCCGCGAATTCCAGGCGCACACCGCGCCGCTCGCACTCCGCTGCGAACTCCGGCACCGAGGTGAGTGCCCGGGCCAGCACCCGGTCGTTGGCGGCGACGAACAGCTCGACCTCGCCGCTCTCGACGTCGGTCCACAGGGCGTGGTGGTCGGGGCGCAGCCCGTACAGCCGCAGCTGACGGGTGACGACGTATCCCTTGTCGGCGGCCCAGCGGGCGCACATGTCGTGCTGGCTGCGGGTGTCCACGAGGAACGGATCGCTGTCGAGTTCCTCGAGTGGTGTGAGACTGGCGATGGCCGCCACCCGTACATCCGTGACGTCCCCCATGGCCGTCCCCCCGTGCTAGGTCGTGTCGTCGAGCTGCCGTCTGCCGCGCGGCAGCTCGGCGACCCTACCCTCCGGCCCCGTGCGCAAGAAGGCGCGTGCCGGGACTGCGGGAGCGCGGAGCGTCGGCACGGAACACCAGTGCGCCCCTGCCCGGTCCAGCCCTTAGGCTCGATGCCGGGGCCGGAATCGAGAACCCGGGAACGAGGAGGCGTCGCGTGCCGGTGGAAGTCACCTGGTGGGGTCATGCCACCTGCACCATTGAGGACTCCGGGGTGCGGGTGCTGACCGATCCGCTGTTCGTGCGGCGCTTCGCGCATCTGCGCCGCCGCCGCGGCGAGCTGCCCGGTCCCGAGGCGGCGGTCGCCGATGTGGTGCTCGTCTCGCATCTGCATTCCGACCATCTGCATCTGCCGTCCCTGTCCAGGCTCGCCCCCGGCAGCAGGCTGATCGTGCCGCTGGGCGCGGTGCGCGCCGTGCCGGGGCTGCGGGGGCTGCGCTCGGCGCGCGGGCTGCGGATCACCGAGGTGGCCCCGGGTGACGAGGTCCGGGTCGGCGAGGTGCGGGTACGGGCGGTTCCGGCGATGCACGACGGCAGGCGGCTGCCGGTGGGCCCGCACCGCTCCCCCGCCCTCGGCTTCGTGGTCGAGGGCGAGGCCCGGACGTATTTCGCCGGTGACACGGGGCTCTTCGACGAGATGGCGCAGGTGGTCGGTCCGGTGGACGTGGCGCTGCTGCCGGTGGGCGGCTGGGGCCCGTATCTGGGCCACAGTCATCTCGACGCGGGCCGGGCGGCGCAGGCCTTGGCCCGGCTGGCGCCGCGCTCCGCGGTGCCGGTGCACTACGGCACGTACTGGCCGATCGGCCTGGACGGGGTCAGGCCGCACGAGTTCCACTCACCGGGTGACGAGTTCGTCCGCAAGGCGGCGCTACTGACTCCGGAGGTGGCCGTGCACCGGCTGTCCCACGGCGAGCATGTGCGGCCGGAGGCCGCCAGGTGATCCCGCAGGTCGTGGGGCAGCTGCCCCCGGAGTCGACGCAGCAGGCGGTCGGCTATCCGTCCCTGTTCCTGCTGGTGGCGCTGGGTGCGCTGGTGCCGGTGGTGCCGACGGGCGCGCTGGTGAGCTCGGCCGCCGTGGTGGCGCTGCATCATTCGTCGCCCTTCTCGCTGCTGATCGTCTTCGTGGTGGCCTCGGCTGCGGCGTTCCTCGGTGACATCTGTCTGTACTGGCTCGGCCGGCGCGGGGTGCGGTCGAGGAACGGTTCGAAGTGGCTGCGGGCGATCCGCGACCGGGCCGCTCCGGAGCGGCTGGCGCAGGCGCAGCAGAAGCTGGACGAGCACGGTGCGGTGGTGCTGGTGCTGTCCCGGCTGGTGCCCGCGGGGCGGCTACCGGTGATGCTGGCCTGTCTGCTGGCCCGGATGCCGCTGTGCCGGTTCGCCCGCGGCGATGTGCCGGCGTGTCTGGCGTGGGCGGCGACGTACCAGCTGATCGGCGTCCTGGGCGGTTCGCTCTTCCCCGAGCCGTGGCAGGGGGTGGTCGCGGCGGTGGGTCTGACGGTGCTGATCAGCGCGACACCCGCGATGTGGCGGAAGACGAGGGCACGGTTCAGCCACTGATCGCTCGGGAGGTCGGCTCCAGCACGCGCGAGGCGCCGATCGGCAGGTCCCAGAGCTGCGTCCGGGGGTGTCCGGCCCGTCGCCAGGCCGTGCGCAGCCGGGTCAGCGGTTCGAGTACGGGTTCCGCGGACAGCAGGAAGGTGGCCCAGTGCATCGGCGCCATCGCACGGGCGCCGAGATCCTCGTAGGCCCGCACGGCCTCCTCGGGATCGGTGTGCACGTCGCCGAGCCACCAGCGCGGTTCGTACGCCCCGATCGGCAGGAGGGTCAGGTCGATGCCGGGGTACCGGCTGCCGATCTCGCCGAACCAGTGCCCGTACCCGGTGTCCCCGGCGAAGTGGATCCGCTGCGCGCCGGGGCCGGAGGTGCCGATGATCCAGCCGCCCCACAGGGAGCGGCAGGTGTCGGTGAGGGTGCGCTTGGACCAGTGGTGGGCCGGTACGAAGTCGAAGCGGACCTCGTCGATCTCCGCCGATTCCCACCAGTCGAGTTCGGTGACACAGGTGAAACGGCGACGGCGGCACCAGCGGCCGAGTCCGGCGGGGACGAGGAGCGGGGTGTCCCTGGGCAGTCTGCGCAGGGTGGGGGCGTCGAGGTGGTCGTAGTGGTTGTGGCTGATGACGACGGCGTCCACGGGCGGCAGTTCCTCCCAGCGGACGCCGACCGGGGTGATCCTGGCCGGGGTCCCGAGGATGCGCCGGGACCAGACGGGGTCGGTGAGGACGGTCAGCCCGCCGGTACGGATGATCCAGCTGGCGTGCCCGGCCCAGGTGACACAGGCGCTGCCCGCGGGGACGGCCGGGAGGGGTTCGGGAGCGTAGGGGAGCCGGTGGATGCCGCGCAGCCCCTCCGCGTTGGGCCGCAGGGAGTGCTCGCGGGCCAGCCGGGACATGCCCATGACACCCGGCAGCGGCGTGGTGAGCCGGTCGGCGAAGCTCCTGGGCCAGTCGCGGACCTCGCCCAGCGGACGCGGTCCGACGATCCGGCCCCGGGTCACGCGGTGCGGCTGCGCGGTCCCGGCACGGGAGCGCTCGGTCTGTTCCGTCATCGAGAGACTCCCGTCTCGCATTTCCTCATCGGAGTTCGTCGAGTGCCGTTCCGAAAATGCTCAGCGCTTCGGCCACATGCGGCAATTCCAGGGGCTCCACAGCGGTGAGGGACTCCAGTTGCTGCTCCGGGGTGGAGCCGAGCAGGGTCCCGGTGCCCAGCCGTACGCGCAGCGCCCCCAGTTCGTCGCCGAACCGGTGCCCGCCCGGCGTCGGCGCGCCGAGACGTTCCGTCAGGTACTCCTCCAGCTCCAGCGAGTCCGTGACGCCCCGGCTCGCCAGCCGGGATCTGAGCGGGCCGAGATCGGCGTAGAGGTGCCGGCCCGCCTGCGGGGGCCTGGCCAGCGCGCCCGACGCCAGCACCGCACGGTGGGCCGCGGCGGCGACCCGCGCCTGGAGCGCGGCGGCGCGGCGGACCCGGTCCGTCACGGCAGCCGGTTCGCGCAGCGCGTGGGCGGCGGCCCGCGCGACCGGCGCCGCGACGAGCGCCCCGAGCGCGGTGAGGATGTCGAGCGTACGCGCGTGGCGCGCCGCCGCCCGTTCGGTGTCCGGAAACCGGGCGACCGCCACCGGCCAGGCGGACGGGGTCAGCGCCCCGGCGAGGTCGCAGACGACGGTGACGTCGTCGGGGCACATCTCGGCCGGACTGAGCAGGACCGTGTCGTGCGGCCGGTGCAGGGTGTCGCGCCAGGTCTCGTCGCTGATGACGTGCAGCCCCTCCGCGACCGCCGCCTCGCACGCCTCGCTCACCAGCTCCGGCGGGGCGACGGTGGCGGTCGGATCGTCGACGACGGAGATCAGCAGCAGCCGGGGCATGCCGCCCTCGGCGCGTACTCTTCGCACGGTCTCCAGGAGCGCGTACGGATCGGGCACGCCACCGCACTCGGCCGGGGTCGGCACATGGTAGGCGGGTCGGCCGAGCAGCCGGGCCTGCGGGATCCAGGTGGCGGTGCAGGGGCGCGGCATGAGCACGTCGCCGCCGTGTGCGGCGATCAGCGCGAGCAGCAGCGGTGAGGCGCCCGGGGCCGCGGCGACGCGCTCCGGGCCGCCGTGCAGTCCGCGTCGCTCCCAGTAGGCGGTCGCGGCCTCGCGCAGTGCGTCACCGCCACCGGTCGGTTCGGGTTCGCCGCGGCCCGCCGCCGAGGCGAGCACCTCGGCCAGCTCGGGCAGCACGGGCAGACCGGGGGCGAGGGCGGGCGGCGCGTACCGGACGGGGCCCCGGTCCTCACGTACGGAGCACCGTCCGGTCCGCTCGGTCCGCTGCCGCGCCATCCGGGCCTCCTTCGCCGCCGCCCCGTCGTCCTGTCGCGTCGTCTCGCACTCAGGGCCCTTTACACTCAGGGCCCTTTATACGAGGGTTCGGCCGACCGCGCCCGCCGACGGAGCGGCGGGTGAGGCGGGATCAGCCCGCGAAGGCTGCCTGGGGCATTCCGTGCCCCGCGTCCGGCAGCACCAGCAGCGAACCGGACAGCGGGTGCGGGGCGGCGAGCCCCGTGCGGGCCGAGGTGATGTAGAGATCGCGCAGGCCGACGCCACCGAAGGCACAGGCGGTCGGGCGCCGCACCGGCAGTGCGACGGTCCGGTCCAGGGCGCCGTCGGGCGTGTACCGGCGCACCGCGGCGCCGTCCCACAGGGCGACCCAGACGGCCCCCTCGGCGTCGACCGTCAGCCCGTCGGGGAATCCCGCGCCCTCCTCGACGGTGGCGAACGGGCGGCGGTTCACGGCGTGTTCACCGTCGAAATCGAAGACGTCGACGCGGCGCGTGGGTGTGTCGATGAAGTACATCAGCCGCCCGTCCGGGCTCCAGCCGATGCCGTTGGCGCACGCCGCGACGGGCAGCACCGCCGTCACCGCACCGTCGGCCGCGACACGGATGAGACCGCCTCCGTCCGCCGATCCGTCGTAGCGCATGGTGCCCGCCCACAGCGCGCCGTCCGGCGCGACCGCGGCGTCGTTTCCGCGCCGGCCCGGCACCGGGTCGTGGACCAGCCAGCGGAAGGCTCCGTCGGGACCGTACAGGCCGATGCCGTCACGCAGATTGACCACGAGTCCGCCGGCGACGCGCGGCTTGGCCGCGCCGACGTGCTGTTCGGTCGCCATCACCGTACGGCGGCCGCTCACCGGGTCGTAGGTATGCACGCGCGCGGAGACGATGTCGACCCAGACCAGCCGACCGGTGGCCGGGTCCCAGGTCGGGCCCTCGCCGAGCTCGGCCTGCTCGTGCACGGCCACGTCCAGGTGTGGTGCGTTCACTTCTGCCTCTCGTGGCCGGAATGTCGAGCACACACTAATCGCGTGGCTTTCGGCCCGGCAATGCCGCCGGTCTTGCGGTGACAGATGCCATGCGTCCACTCTCCCCGGCCCGGGGCCGGGGCGCGAGTGCAGCCCGCCCATATAGCAAGACACCTATCTCATAATTCGGCACTCAGGCGTACGGTGACGGCGCCGGCCGACGCTTCGCCACTCGCGTTCCCGGTCACGCTCCGAGAGTTCCGAGGGTTCCGAGAAAGGACGTACGGCCATGCCGAAGGAGACCGCCGTCTACACCCACGGCCACCACGAGTCGGTGCTGCGCTCGCACCGCTGGCGCACCGCCGCCAACTCCGCGGCCTATCTGATCGACGAGCTCCGCCCCGGGCTGACCGTGCTGGACGTCGGCTGCGGACCGGGCACCATCACCGCGGATCTGGCCGCGCTGGTCGCTCCCGGCCGGGTGACCGCCGTCGACACCACCGAGGAGATCCTGTCCCAGGCTGCCGGGGTCGCGGCCGAACGCGGGCTGGACAACGTCGAGTTCGCCGTCGCCGATGTGCACGCGCTGGACTTTCCCGACGACTCCTTCGACGTCGTCCACGCCCATCAGGTGCTCCAGCACGTGGGCGACCCGGTGCAGGCACTGCGCGAGATGCGGCGCGTCTGCCGCCCCGGCGGCGTCGTCGCGGCCCGCGACAGCGACTACGCGGCGATGGCCTGGTACCCGGAGCTTCCCGGCCTGGACGACTGGCTCGACCTGTACCGCCGGGTCGCCCGCGCCAACGGCGGCGAGCCCGACGCGGGCCGCCGGCTGCTCTCCTGGGCCCGCCGGGCCGGCTTCACCGACATCACTCCGACCGCCGCCAACTGGTGTTTCGCCACTCCGGAGAGCAGGTCCTGGTGGAGCGGCCTGTGGGCGGACCGCACAGTCGGTTCGGTGTACGCGAAGATCGCTGTCGAGGGCGGCCGCGCGAGCGCCGAGAAACTGGCGGAGATCGCCACCGCATGGCGCGAGTGGGGCACACGGGACGACGCCTGGTTCATGGTGCCGCACGGTGAGGTGCTCTGCCGGGCCTGACCGACCGGTGGTTGGGGCCCGCGACGCCCCCAACCACCGGTCGGTCTCGGCGCGCCGCCCCTCCCCACGAATCGATCACACGCCGACACGCCGCCAACTACCCTTGCAGGCATGGACATTCTGGGAACCACGCTCCGCATCTGCGTCGACGACCTGGAGGCCGCGGTGGCCTTCTACGAGGACCTCACGGGCAGTTCGGCGCTCCGCTTCGAGCGCGGCGGGGTCTCGGTCGCCGCGATCAGCTGCTTCCTGCTGA
Organism: Streptomyces sp. NPDC001880; assembly: GCF_053594575.1. Lineage (NCBI taxonomy): Bacteria > Bacillati > Actinomycetota > Actinomycetes > Kitasatosporales > Streptomycetaceae > Streptomyces > Streptomyces sp. NPDC001880. Next base: position 57,702 of record NZ_JBSFET010000018.1, on the reverse strand, counting down.
TGAGCGGCCCGGAGTCGGAGCTGGAGATCCTGCGCAAGGTGACGGCGACGATCGCGGTCAAGGACGTCGACGATGCGCACGCCGCCCTCACCCGCGTCGGTGCCCGGATCCTGGCGGGTCCGGTACCGACGCCGGTCGGCCGCAATCTGATCGCCGTGCACCCGGACGGCTCGGTCTTCGAGTACGTCGACCGGAGCCTGCCGTCCGGGCGGTGAGGACCTGACAGACATCGGCGCCTGGTCGTCAACTTCTCGGGCGCATCCGGTAGTTGTATTTGTCGGGCAACGGCTCGTCCGTGAGCCGTGCCCACACCTCGTCCAGGATCTCCGCGCCCTCGCGCAGATCCGCGACCTCGAAGCCCTCGTCGAATACGGCACGGGCGGCGGCCAGGTGGCCCTCGGCGATCAGCAGCCGGGCCTCCAGCAGGCGGAAGCGGCCGCGCTGCCGGACCGCCGCAGGCAGCGCGGCCCATACGGCCCGGACCGCCGCGGGGCACCCGGCCGTCAGCAGCGCCTCCATCGCCTCCCGGCCCAGCGCCGCCGTGGCCGCCGTCCAGGCCTCACCGTCGTCGCGGCGCTCCGCGCACAGGTCCTCGAAGGCCTCGGTGTAGAGGTCGGCAGCCCGGTCCCACTGGCGGCCCTCCTCGGCGGCGACGGCGAGGCACCGCAGCAGCGGCCAGCGGGACGGGGCGCGCACCAGTCCGCGCTCCCAGCTGCGGACCGCCTGGGCGCGGTCGCCGGCATGCCACTGGGCGACGCCCAGGTGGTACTCGGTGAGGGGTTCGGCGGAAGCCGTCTCCAGCATGTCGCGCCAGTGCGGGGAGACCAGTGAGGGGCCGGGCGGGGCGGCCCGGCGCGGTTCGGGGATGGTGCCCTGGTCCAGCAACTCCAGCCAGGGTCGCTGCTGTTCACCGAGGGTGGAGGCGGCGAACGGTGTGCCGGGAAGCTCGTACGTGCCCCGCCGGACCTCCAGCGCGCCCCAGCCCGATCCGGTGGCGAGCGGCTCACCGGGTTCGGTGTCGGCGCACGGACGCCACGCGGCGTAGGCGGCCTCGGCCTCGGAGCGCGGCAGCGCCTCGGCGAGCCGCTGTTCGGTCTCGGCGCGGGCCGCCGCCCAGTCCTCGCCGTGCACGGTGAGCGGGTCCGCGGACAGCGGCCCGTACGACTCCAGCCAGCTGAACTCGGCACCCGGTTCGAGGGGGACGTGCTCCAGCTGGGTGCGGGCGAGTCCGGCCTGGATCTCGGCGTACCCGACGGTGCCGGGCTCGGTGAGCCACTCCTGCCAGCGCCGCCCGCCCGCGCCGCTGCCCCAGAGGAACAGCTTGCGGCCGCGCAGCAGATCGGTCGAGGTCTGGACGAGCCCGTGGCCCTCCTCGTCGAGCGAGGCTATCCAGCGGCGGGCGCCGTCGGGCACCTCGTAGAAGTAGTCGGCGGGGTAGTCGCCGCGCAGCGGGTACGTACGGTCGACGGAGCCGGACACGGGGACCGGGACCCGGGTCAGGGTCCGTTCGTACCCGAAGTGCCATGCCTCGTCGGCGGGGGCCAGGACGCGGGTGCGTTCGCCCTCGGGCACGGCGATATTGGACCACCAGTACACCGGCGCGGTGTGGTCGTGCGGATTGCGGATCCGTACGCCGACGTGCAGGAAGTCGGACTCCTCGGGCAGCCACAGGTCCACCTGGAACGGCAGGTCCCGCAGCCGCTCCCACTCCCAGAGGCGGACCATCTCGCCCCCGTCGGGCGCGGTGACGCGGGCCGCGTGGAGCGGGGCGCAGGACAGTGTGGTGTGGCCGGTGGCGCCGATGTTCCACTCGATGCCGCCGGAGAACCAGGCCCCGTTGAGCGCGAAGTCGGCGGGCTGCAGAACGGGGTTGCGGTAGAGGAGTTCCCGGCCGGTGGGTTTGTGGTGGAGGGAGTGGACACGGCCGCCGAGCCCTGGCAGCACGGTGGCCCGAAGCCGGTCGTTCTCGATGACGATCGCGTCGAGTCCGGTGGGGGTGCGCTCACGCCCGTAGCCGTCGAGGACGCGCACCGGCAGCACGGTGGTCAGTGGTCGGTAGCCGATCTGGCGTGCCATGTCACGTGGCAGTGCGGCCCGGTCGCATTCGCCGAGCACATGCATCTCGTCGAGCGGCCGCAGCGCGGGCAGCGGATTCTCCGGGCCCAGCGGCGCGGCGGGCAGAGTCAGTACGGCACGTCGTACGGTCGTGGCCAAGGCAACCTCGCTCCCTCGCACGGGCCGCCGCAGGTCCGGGCGCCCCGATGACCATGGAACACTCTGGACAACGCCCAGGCCAGGGCCGTCGCCGTCAGACTTCGGCAAAGACCACGGGGCGCCCGAAAATCCGGATGCGCCCCGCCCGTACCGCCGTAGCCTTGGCCCAAAGGTTCATGAGCGGTGCACGAACGGAACGCGGAGCGGAACACGATGAGCACGCAGCACACCTACCGAGTGATCGTGCGCGGCACCTGGGACGGCCTGACGGACAGCGCCCGCGCCCGGCTGCTGGCCGAGGTGGACGAACACGGCCTGAGCGCGATGGAGTTCACCGAGGAGGGCTCGCTCGCGTACGACCGTGTGCTCAAGCACTTCAGCCTCCGGTACGTGGTCGTCTCCGACGCCGACGACGGCGAGGAGATGGCGGGTGCGATCGCCGAGGACCGCGCGGAGACCTATCTCGACGAGCGGGGATACGGTCATGGCGCGCTGCGGTCCACGGTGACGGACATGGACACGATGAAGATCAACTACAAGGGCCGGCGCGGCTCGGGGGCGGCGTAGCACCGGCGTACCCGGTGACGGCGAGCGGCGGGGCAGCGCCCGTTCCCACCGGCACAGCCGCCACCGCCGCTGATCCGGCCAAACTCCCGGTACACCGAGGTCCGTCGGTCCGCGCTCTGCGACCATGACCGACGACCACCCCTGCCGAGGAGCGCAGTGTGACCAACATGACCCAGCCCCACGTGAGTTCGGCCGTGATGACCCACCCCGTGCGCCTCGCCCAGGCCCAGGCCCTCGCCGACCGGCTGCGGCTGGACGGCCTCGCCATGGACCCTGCCCCGGCGGGCCCGCCCTCCGCCCTGCGCACCGCGCTGGTCGCCTGGTCGGCCGTGCGCCCGGAGGCCAGTCACCACCTGGTCGTCCAGGACGATGTCGACGCCCCCGCCGAGCTCCTGGAGATCGTCACCGCGGCCGCCACCCGGTTCCCCGACGAGGCGCTGGTCTTCTACACCAACTGGCACGCACGCAACGGGGCCGCCGCCCGGCTCGCCGCCCTCGCCGGTGCCTCCTGGGTACGGGCCGTTCCCGACGAGTTCACGCCGTCCCTCGCCGTCTGCCTGCCTGCCGGGAGCGCCGCCGCCTTCCGCGCGTACGCCCGTGACAGCGCCGAACGCCACGACGACGAACTGCTCTCCGTCTTCTTCCGGGAGCACGGCCGGATGAGCCTGCTCGCCGTACCGAACATCGTCGAGCACGTCGGCACGACCAGCATCAACGACCACGCCGCCCAGGGCATCCGGCTCGCCGTCTGCCCCACCTCCGCCGCCGACGCCGCACCCCTGCTGGCCCGGGGCCGGGTCCTGGAGGAGCCGGGCTGGATCCCGTACATGCGGTACGGCGAGGGCTGCATCCGGCTCGTCGGACAGGAACACGGCGCCGACGGCGGGCGCGGCCACCACCGCTGGCGCGAGGCGCTCCCCGCGACCGGCCTCACAAAGGACACGGTCAGTGCGGCGCGGGACGCGCATCTGCCCAAGGACCTCGCGGCGGAGGTGGCCCGGACTTTCGGCAGCGCGTTCGCGCAGGAGCTGTGGACCCACTGCCTGCTGCTCGGACGGCAGGCCGCCCATGCCTCCCGCCGCCTCGGCCCGCTGCCGGACGGGATGCCCTCCGACGCGCTCGACCGGCTGCGGCACTCCGCCGTGGCCACCGCCGGACCGGCCGGACTCCCGCCCGAGCGCCGCCCCGAGGCGGGCCCGGACGAGGTCCGTACGATGGCCGCGTTCGCGTGGACGGCGGTCCGCGCGGGGGAAGGACTCGCCCAGGGCCTGTCCGGCGGGTCAGGACCGGACGCCCCTGACCCCGCCCTCCGGGCGGACGACGCTACCTTCGAAACACGCCCTGACCGGCTCGCCGGCCCCCGGCCCGGTGCGTGATCCACACCCCTGGCTCCCAGTACGAGGCCAGGTCCCGTGCCCGGTCGACGCGGAGCGGCGCGAGGCCGCCGGGAAAGACGTACTCCCCGTCCTCCGGGAGGGCCAGGCCCGTCCAGCTCTCCCACTCGGCGACCGTCCCGGTGATCCGCGAGGAGCGCTCGGACGCCGCCGCGACGGTGCCGCCCGCGCCCACCTGGGTCCGGATCCACGGGTCGAACGGGGTTCCGTCGTCCCGGGTCCACGCCGCGTACCGCTCGATCGGCACCAGCGGGTACCGCTCCTTCCAGGTGGGACGCACCGGCACCAGGACCGTCGCGAGCCCGGCGCGCCGCGCCGTTTCCGCCATCGCGTCGAGCAGCACCTTGGACAGCCCCCGGCCCTGATGGTCCTCGGCGACCTCGATGCCCAGCGCGCACAGCGCGTCCGGGGTGCGCCCGGCGTCGCGGTCCGCGAAGGCCCGCGCGATCGAGTCGTCCAGTCCCGGGCCGAGGTCCGCCGCGGTGCCGTCCCAGGTGCGGGGCAGCGAGCGGCCGGCGCCTGCGATCACGTCGTGCTCGTCGTCGTACAGGACGAACTGGAACTCCGGGAAGTCGTCGAACAGCCGGTTCCAGTAGTCGCCGTTGATGTCTCCGTGCAGGTTGTACTCGGGCACCACGCCGGCGAACCGCTCGGGAATGCGGTCCCACAGCTCGGGCCGTTCCGAATGACGTACCAGTGCCAGGGCCATGGAGGCTCCTTTCTGCGGGACAGCCCTCAGGCGGGGACCTCGACGTCCCAGACGACGACGATCGGGAGCCCCTCCCACGCGGCACGGGCGGCGTCCGCGATGAACTCCTCGTAGCCGCCGGGCGCGAGACGCCCGTTGAACAGTGGTTCGTGGCAGCCTCGCACCCGCAGCCCCGCCCGGCCGAACGCCTCCAGGTAGTGGCTCGGCAGATGGACGTGGTTGCGGACGAAGGCGAGTTCCTCGGAGCCGTGCACGAAGAGGCACTGTCCCTGGAGCGCGATCACGAACGGGTGGATGTCCGAGACGACGATCCGGCCGCCCGGCCGGACCACCCGGGCCAGCTCCTTCATACCGGGGGTGAGATCCGGAAGGTGCGTCATGGCCAGTGAGCAGACGGCGAGATCGACGGAGTCGTCGTCGAGCGGCAGCCGTTCCAGGTGTCCCACACGGAACTCGGCGTCCGGGGCGTGTTCGCGGGCCTTGGCGATCATGTGCGGCGACTGGTCGACGCCGATGACGCGGTGACCGAAGGCGGTCAGCGCCCGGGTCTGGCGGCCGGTGCCGCAGGCGGCGTCGAGCGCGATTCCCGGTGCGATCCCGTCCACAAGGGTGCGGACGACCGGTTCCTCCACCTCGATGTACGAGCTGGGCAGCGAGTCGTACACCGCCGACCAGGACGCGTACCCCGCCGCCGCGTCGAGCTCGCTGACCAGGGCCCCGCCGTCCGGAAGCTTCTCCTCGCCGAGGGCGAAGCGACGGATCTCCGCCACCCGTTCCTGGAGGAATGCCTCGTCACCGTCCACGGCGTGGCGCAGCAGCGCGAGCCCCTCGATGCCCAGCACCAGTTCCCGTACACGGAATTCACCGCGAAATGCATCGCTCATACGATCCCCTCACCGATCGACGGACAGCCCTTAGGCCGTTTCGGATTCACCTCTACCCAGAGAACGGGACAGGGAGTCCCAGCCCTGCCCTCGTGTCCGAAAAGAAGGGATCGAATGGCCGGTTGTCAGCACCGTTGTCGCGCCTGCGACGGCTGCCTAATATGAGCGGCATGATTGAGGGATATCTAGGACGTGAAAGCGTTTTCGTCGGCGGGGAAGTGACGTTCCATCTCTCCACCGACGCCCCGCGGTTCCGTCTTCGTTTCTACCGACTCGGCCGGGAGCTCATACCCGTCGGGGAATCCGAGGAATATCCGGGTGCGCAGCACACCCCGCCCGGTCATCCCGACGGATTACCCGGACTCGCTTCCCCCGCCGACGACTGGAACTGGCCGCCACTCACCCTTCCCGTACCGGATGATTGGCAGCCGGGAATCCATCTGGTCGAATTCGTCGAATGCGGTCCGGACCGCCCCGGGAACCCTCCCCTCCTCGGCGCGGAGCAACTCGAAGGGCATGCCCGGGAGTTCTTCGTCGTACGCGCCCGCGTCCCCGGCAGCCGTTCCCGCATCCTCTACAAGAAGTCCACCTTCACCCGGCACGCCTACAACCGCTCGGACCGGCCCGGTCTGGAACGCGCCGTCAGCCTCTACGACCACCCCGTCCACCGGGCCGCCGACGGCGGTGAACCCGGAGGTCACAAAGTCAGCCTCCACCGCCCCGGGGGCGTTGTCGACCTCGCCTACTGGGATGCGCCCTTCATCGCCTGGCTGGAACGCCACGGCTACCGAGTCGAGTACTGCACCGATCTCGATCTGCACGAGGACCCCGAGCTGCTGTCCTCGTACGACCTCCTGCTCAGCGTCGGGCACGACGAATACTGGAGCGCGGCGATGCGCACCCATGCGGAGCGATTCGTCCGCGACGGCGGGAACATCGCTTTTCTCAGCGCCAACACCTGCTGGTGGCGGGTGCATCCGACGGACCGGAACACTGCTTTCGTCTCGGACACCGATCACCACGTCGGCGATGAATATCCTCATCTGCCCGCCACCGACCAGTGGTGGGCACCCGTTCCCGACGGGGTCGGAAATCCGGAGAACGCGCTCACCGGAGTGAGCTTTCGAAACGGTGGAATGTGGCCCGCCACCGAATGGCCCGGTGACCGCCCCCGCGTCGGATACACGGTGCAGCACGCCGATCACTGGATCTACGAAGGCACAGGATTGCGCGACGGTTCCGACGGGGGAACAGCGGACCGGCTGGGAGCCGGCACACCCCTCATCGGATACGAATGCGACGGAGCCGCATTCTCGTACGACGCGCACGGAATCGCCCGCACCACCGGGGAGGACGGGACTCCGGACTCCTTCCTCATTCTTGGAATTCACGTCCTCGAACCGGTGCACGAGGATTTCCATCATTTCAAATGGGGTCACTGGAACGGCCCCGTGCGCGAACCGTCCATCAGCAGCCCGCGTGCCGCCACCATGGGCCTCTACACGGCCGGCGGCACCGTCTTCACCGCGGGCACCACGGACTGGCCCGTGGTCTGCGGACACGAGCAGGACCCGGCCGTCGTCCGCGTCACCCGCAACCTCCTCGACCGCCTCCGCCACCGGAGTCCACTGCCGGGACGAGCTCCCGCAGGCCGGTGATCCGCGCCGTCCCCTCCGGCAGGGGCGGCGCGACACCGTCCACCGCCCGGTCGGGCCGCCACAGGTGCACCGCCCGCATCCCCGCCGCCAGCGGACCGAGCACATCGGGCACCCACATGTCCCCGACGAACAGCACCCGGTCCGCCGGCAGCGCACAACGCTCCAGCAGCGTGCGGTAGATCAGTGGATGCGGTTTGCGGGCCCCCGCACGCGCGGAGCCCACCACCACGTCCACGGCGCCGGCGATCCCCACCGCCGCGACGCACTCCTCCAGGTTCCAGAACCAGTTGGAGCACACCCCGATCAGCAGGCCTCGCGCCCGCAGCGCAGCGAGCACCCCGGGCACGTCCGGGTAGAGGTCGAGCCGGACCGCCTTCATCGCCCGGTCGAGCTCGGCGACCAGACCGCCGAGCTCGGCCTCCGGCACACCGCAGGCCCGCGCCCGGCGCCGCAGCCGGTCGCGTTCCCACGTCACGTACGCCGTCTCGTCGACCGAGTGCGCGGCGTGCTCCTCGCCCTCGCCGGGGCCCACCGACCACTGGTCGCCCCAGAGTTCGCCCTGTGCCGCCAGGCCCCGGCGGGCGAAGACGGCGCGGTGGTCCGGCGGCAGCGGCTCCACCATCCGTACGAGCGTCCCGTAGAAGTCGAGGACGACGGCGCCGATCCCGTCCGTCACCACCGCGGATCCGCCTAGAACCGGCCGTACCGGTGCGGGAAGTAGTCCTCCATCGTGCCGTCCCGCTCGATGTCGACGGTCGCGCAGTGCAGCCCGCCGCCGAACGGCCCGACCGCCCGGAACGGCACCGGCACGATCTCGAATCCGTACGAGGACAGCTGCTCGGCGAGCCGCACCTCCTTCTCCTCCACGCACAGCGTGTTCTCGTCCAGGTTCAGCATGTTCCCGGCGAGCCAGGGACTGCAGAAGGACAGCTTCGGCGGATGATCCCAGCTGGCCGGCTGCACGGCCTCCACGATCTCCCAGTCGTTGAGCTTGAAGAACTCCATCAGCTCGGCGTCCGCGAGCCGCTCCCCGCAGTGCAGCACGAGACCGGGCCGCAGCGGCACCCAGGTCGCGTCGATGTGCAGCGGATGCGTGTTGGTAGAGGTCACCGCGTGCACCCGGTGGTCGGGGAAGTGGCGGCGCAGCCACTCGTAGCCGCTCCTGTTGGTGACGAACGACAGCTGCACGAAGAGGTCCTTGCCGAACCGTGCCACGTCCGCGGCGTCGAAGAGCGGTTCCGCCTCGGTGAGCACGAGGTCGTAGTCGCGGACCCGGGCCAGCTGCTCCTCGGTCGGCAGGTCGTTGTACGTGTCCCAGAATCCGGCCTTGTAGGAGGCGTCCGTGAGCCGTGGCTTGGGCGCGGCCTCCCAGCGCATCCGGTCGTCGGCGTCGAACAGGCTCTGGAGCACCGGGCGGTAGCAGAGGTACTCGAACCAGCGGCTGCGGTACGACATGGTCGCTTCGAGGACCTCGTTGCCGACCGTGAGCAGCAGGTCCCGGGGCGGCATGCAGCCGAACATCGAGTCGTGCGTCCACTCCGGCGTGGAAACCGCCTGGGCGAAGTCGACCGGGGTGGGCCGGTCCACGCGGATGCCGCGCCGCCGCAGCATGTCCGCGAAGTCGTCGAGCTGCTGCTCGGCCTCGGCCACCATGTCCGCCGGCATGGGGCCGTACGTCCCCAGCGGGAAGCCGTCGTCGGGGTAGTCGCGGCGCACCGCGTGTTCGGGGGCCTGCACCACGGTGCCGTCCGCACGGCCGACGATCACATGCCGCAGGGGGGCCCAGCCGTTCCATGCGTTGACCCGCACGGGGCGCGCGGAGCCGGCGGGGGCGGAGGTGTCGGACGCGGTGGTCGTCTGCTCGGTCACGTACAAGCCCTTCGATCGGGGTCGTGGAGTGCCGCAGGGGCTCAAACTGCGGGCACCGCACCGTCACCGTCAAGAGCCACCCCGGTTACTCACCGAGGCATTCGCGTCAGCATGGCCGGAGTGCGGCCCCCGTCCCGCCGGGCAGCCGATGGCATCGGCGCAGCGCAGCTGGGGGAGGCTGGGCCCGTTGTGGGAAGCGCACCGTTGTCTTCCGGCCGAAACTCCGTGTCGCGGCGGGGAGCCTCGGTCCGCGGGGTAGTGAGAAGACCGTCGCCGAAGTCCCGTACGTCTCGATGAATCCCGCACGGAGGAATCCATGACACTGCGTCTGCCCCGCCGGTCCGGGATCCTGGGAGCTCTGTTGCTGCTCATGGTGGTGGGGTGCGGTTCGGGAGACGGGGGTGCGCCGGGCGGGGGCGCGGGCGGCGCTCTGAAGGTGTGGCTGACCGTGGACGCCCGCGAGAGCTGGCCGGAGATGGTCGCCTCCGCCAACAAGCGGTTCGCGAAGCAGCACCCGGGCGTGAAGGTCGATGTCCAGTACCAGCAGTGGACGACGAAGAACCAGAAGCTGGACGCCGTCCTCGCGGGCCAGAACGTGCCCGACGTGGTCGAGATGGGCAACAGCGAGACCACCAACTACATCGTCAACGACGCCTTCACGCCGCTGGACCCGAAGGCCTTCGAGCGGTCCGGGCAGTGGCTGCCCGCGCTCGCCGACGCCTGTCGCCACGACAACCGGACGTACTGCGTGCCGTACTACGCGGGAGCGCGCGTCGGCGTCTACCGCACCGACTACTTCAAGGGCGCCGGGATCGCCCGCGCGCCGCGCACCTACGCCGAGCTGATCTCCGGCCTGGACCGGCTCAAGGCGAAGTACGGTGCCGAGGACCGCGGCTTCTCGGCCTTCTACATGCCCGGCCGCTACTGGTACGCCGCCATGGGCTTCGTCAAGGACGCGGGCGGTGAGATGGCGGTGGAGAAGGAAGGCCGCTGGCAGGGCGCCCTCTCCTCGCCGAAGTCCGTCGCGGGGCTCACCGCCTGGAAGAAGATCCTGGACGACTACTACGTCGGCGACCGGGCGAAGGACAACGGCGACCAGCCGGCCGTCGTCGGGCAGGGCAAGGTCGGCGTCTTCTACGGCAACACCTGGGAGGCTCAGGCCGCCGCCGACGCCCGCTCCGGGGGCGACCCGCGTCTCAAGGACAAGTTCGCCACCTTCGCCTTCCCCGGCCCCTCCGGGCAGTTGCTTCCGCCGTTCCTCGGCGGCTCCACCCTGGCCGTGCCCGCCAAGTCGCAGAATCAGGAGCTGGCCGCCGACTGGATCCGCCTGTTCACCGACGGCGAGTCGCAACGGAAGCTGATCGCCGCCAACACCCTGCCGAACAACACGGTGCAACTGGCCGATGTCGCCGCCGACGGCATCAACGGTCCGGCCGCCCAGGCCGCCGCGCGCGGCTGGGTCACCCCGCTCGCCCCCGGCTGGACCTCGGTGGAGAAGTCGAACGTCCTGCCCGAGATGCTGGAGCGCATCGCCACCGGAAAGGCGTCCGTGCGGGACGCGGCACGCGAGGCGGACCGCAGGATCGACGCGGTGATCAATGAGCGCTGATCCCGCCGGGCGAAGGCCCCGCCCCCATCTGCCCTACCTGCTGATCGCCCCGTCCTTCCTCGCCCTCCTGGTGGTCCTCGGCTACCCGCTGGTCGACATGGTGACCCTGGCCTTCCAGGACATGACCCGCAAGGAACTGTTCAGCGGCGCGACGCCGCCCTGGGCAGGTCTCGGACAGTTCCGGACGATCCTCGGTGACGGGTTCTTCTGGACGGTGGTGGCCCGCACGGCCCTGTTCACCGTCGTCTGCGTCGCCCTCACCATGGCGGCCGGCCTGCTCATCGCCCTGCTGATGCGGCGGACGTCGCCATGGGTGCGAGCGGTCCTCGCCGGTGTGCTCGTCGCGGTCTGGGCGATGCCGGTGATGGTCGCCGCGGCCGTCTTCCGCTGGCTCTTCGACGCGGACTACGGCCTCGTCAACTGGCTCCTGTCGACGCTGCCCGGCGTCGATCTCGCCCGGCACAACTGGTTCACCGATCCCTGGCAGGGCTTCGCCGTGATCACCGCGGTCGTCGTCTGGGGCGCGCTGCCGTTCGCCGCCGTCAGCCTGCACGCGGCGCTCACCCGGATCCCGCCGGAGCTGGAGGAGGCCGCCCTCATCGACGGCGCCCGCCCGTCCCAGGTGTTCCGGTACGTCACCTTCCCCTCGATCAAGCCCCTCTTCGTGATGGTCACCACCCTGATGGCGATCTGGGACTTCGGGGTCTTCAACCAGATCTGGCTGATGCGCGGCGGACAGCCGGAGCGCGAGTACTACCTGCTCGGCGTCTACTCCTTCATCGAGTCGTTCGCCGTCAACCGCTACAGCACCGGAGCCGCGATCGCGCTGGTCACCGTCGTCCTGCTGCTCGCCGGTGCCGTCGTGTACCTGCGGCAGATGCTGAGGCTGGGTGAGGCCGAATGAGCGCGGCACCGAAGAAGCACCGGGCAGGGGCCGTGCGGCGGCCCCGGCGCCGTTACGACCTGCTGGGCCTGCTCGTGGCCGCCGTGCTCGGGTTCCCCGTCTACTGGATGGTCCTCACCGCATTCCGGCCCGCGACCGAGATCCTCAGCCTGCCGCCCGAGTTCTGGCCGAGCAGCCCCACTCTCGGCAACTTCGCCCGCGCGATGCGTACGGAGACCTTCTGGCCCAACGTCCGCTCCAGCGCCGTCATCGGCCTCGGCACCGTACTCGTCTCCCTCCTGGTCGGGACTCTCGCCGCGTTCGCCCTCGCCCGCTTCCGCTTCGCCGGCCGCAAGGCGTTCGTCGTGGTGATCCTCACCGTCCAGATGATCCCGCTCGCCGCCCTGATCATCCCCGTCTACCTGCTGCTCAACGATGCCGGTCTCACCGACAGCCTCGGCGGGGTGATCCTCGTCTACCTCGTCTTCACGCTGCCGTTCACCGTGTGGATGCTGCACGGCTTCATCGCCGCGATCCCGGCGGAGCTGGAAGAGGCGGCAATGGTCGACGGCTGCGGCCGGTTCGGTGCCTTCGTCCGCGTCGTCCTGCCGCTGCTCGCCCCCGGACTCGTCGCCACCTCCGTCTTCGCGATGGTGCAGGCGTGGAACGAGTACGTCCTCGTCTACGTCCTGCTGTCCACCCCGCAGAAGCAGACCCTCAGCATCTGGCTGGTCTCGTTCCAGACCAGCTTCGGCACCGACTACGGCGGGCTGATGGCGGGCGCCACGCTCACCGCCCTGCCGGTCGTCGTCTTCTTCCTGGCCGTCCAGCGCAAGATCGCCGCGGGGCTGGCCACCGGAGCGGTCAAGGGCTGAGCGACGCCCGGCCGGATCCGGTACGCCCCGCCGACGAACCCCGTACACCCCGCAGAGGAGAGCCCTGTGACGCACGACCGTCTCGACCTCGTCTCCAAGCTGTACCAGCCCACGGGCTGGCCCCGGATCCTCCAGGCCGCCTCCGGCGAGCCCTCCAGCGCCCCGCTCGTCGTGGACCTCGATCCGACGACGTTCTGCGACCTGGCCTGCCCCGAGTGCATCAGCGGAAAGCTGCTCAACCAAGGACGGTTCACCCCGGAACGGCTCGCCGCCCTCGCCGAGGAACTCGTGGCCATGTCCGTACGGGCAGTGGTCCTCATAGGCGGCGGGGAACCCCTCGCCCATCGCGGCACCCGCAAGGTCCTGACGATCCTCGGCGAAGCGGGCCTGGCCGTCGGGGTCGTCACCAACGGCACGATGATCCGGCAGAACCTCGCCGAGCTCGCCCGGTACGCCACCTGGGTCCGGGTCTCCGTCGACGCCGGCACCGCCGGGACGTACGGCCTGTTCCGCCCCGACCGCAAGGGTCGCAGCGTCTTCGACAAGGTGATCGAGAACATGCGGCTGCTCGCCGCCGAGAAGACCGGTGCGCTCGGCTACTCCTTCCTCGTGATGTCGCGTCAGGAACCCGGCGGGGGCACCGTCACCAACCACCACGAGGTGCTGCGCGCTGCCGAACTCGCGCACGACATCGGCTGCGACTACTTCGAGACCAAGGCCATGTTCGACGACGACCACCACATCGTGCAGGTCCCCGGCGAGATGCTGGAGTCCGTCGACCGCCAGCTCGCCGAGGCCGCCCGCCTGGAGAGCGAGCACTTCCAGCTCGTCAACTCCTCCACCCTCACCTCGCTGCGCGGCCACGTCGGCCCCGTCCAGCCCAAGGAGTACGACCGCTGCCGGGTCGCCGAACTCCGCACGCTCATCACCCCCTCCGGGGTGTACGTGTGCGCCTACCACCGGGGCAACCCGCTCGCGAGGATCGGCGACGCCGTCACCGACGACCTCGCCACCATCTGGCAGGACGCGGACCGCCGGGGGATCGTCGACCCGAGCCGGGACTGCCGGTTCCACTGCGCGCGCCACCGCTCCAACCTGGAGCTGGAGCGCATCGCCCGCGGAACCGGCGAACTCCCGCTCGTGCAGGACTACGACCCCTTTCTCTGACCTCCCGCCACCGGCACCGGCTCCCGCCGGGCACCCGGGGCCGCCGTGGTGGGCACGACCCGGGCGCCCGGATGGCGGGCGCGCAGTGCCCGCGCGAGGCGGTCCGCCGTCGCGGCCACCTCGTCCGCCGGGCAGATGCCGACCAGCGCACCGCCCCCGCCGGCCCCGCTGAGCTTCAGCGGCAGGCCGGCGGAGCGCAGTGCGACCGTCCGCAGCTCCTCCAGGAGCGGCGTCGACATCCGCTGATGGTCCCGCATGGCCTCGTGGGCTTCGGCCATCGCGGCCCCGAGCGCCGCCAGGTCCCGGCAGCGCAGGGCCTCCCACACCCGGCCCGAGGCGTCGTCGGCCGCGGACCGGTAGGCGGCCAGCGCGGGGTCGCCCGCCGCGAGCTGCGCCCGCACGTCCCGGATGTGGTGCCCGGTGTCCTTGCGGGTGCCGGAGTCCACGACGACCACCCGCCACTGCTCGGGGAAGTCCAGCCGGTCCCGTACGGCGGGGAGCCCGCGCTCGCGTCCGTCGAGGAGGAGCGCACCGCCCTCGACGACCGCCAGATGGTCCATGCCGCCACCGTTGAAGACGGCGAACTCGAACTCGTACGCCCACTGCGTGATCGTGGCGTCGCAGACGCGCCGCCCGTGCCGGGAGGCGTCGGCGAACACCCGGAACAGCGCCACGATCCGCGCCGTGGACGACGACAGGCCGCTGGCCGCGGGCGCCTCGCTGCGCACCGTGACGGCGGGCGGGCGCGGGCCGAGTCCGGGCAGCCGCGCGCGCAGGAACGCCCATACCTCCCGCTGCCAGCTGTCCTCGGCCCCTTCTCGGGACGCGGGGCCGGCACCGGCCTCCACGGTCGTCATCAGGCCGAGCGCGAGGCTCACCGACCGGCCGCCGCCGAGCCAGTCCAGGTCCTCGCCGGACAGGCAGGCCCGGCAGGGCACTGCCGCACGTATCGGATCCATGGCGTTCACCGGGCTTGAAACCTGCCTTCCGCGCGGAACCTCTCGTACATGGACAGCACCACCTCCGTGGGCGGGTGCAGTGGTCGGGGCGGGGTGTCGAGCGGCCGGAACAGGGCCCGCCGCACCTCGTCGGCGCCGGGCGACAGCTCCCCCGCCCAGCCCCGGGCGACGAAGCAGAGCGCGAAGCAGTGCGTCACGTCCCCGTTCGGATACGTCAGGGTGTGCACGTGGGGGTCGGAGAGCGTCCCGAACGCCACCAGATCCTCCCGTTCCACCCGCAGGCCTGTCTCCTCGGCGACCTCGCGAACAGCGGCGTCGGTGAAGTCGCCGCCCTCCTCGCAGGAGCCGGCCGGGAGCTCCCAGACCCCGGTGTCCGCACGTTGCTGGAACAGCCCGCGGCCCTCGGCGTCGATCAGCAGCACCTGTGCGCCGGGCACCAGCAGCGTCCTGGAGCCGACCTGCCGGCGCAACGACCAGATGTAGGAGCCGGTGTAACTCATCGTGTGCGTGTCGCCTTCGTCGCAGTCCATGCGCCCCGCGGGCCCGTCAGTGCGCAATGGCTGTCCGTCGTGCGGGCGGACATCGTCCATGTGCCCCGCGGGCCCGTCAGTGCGCAGCGTGTCATGCCCCTTCCGGTTCGCCGGACTCCTCGGCCAGCCAGCGCGGCATGGCGTCCGGCGTCTCCAGCAGCCATCGCACGTACCGGTCCACGCCCTCCCGGACCTCGATGCGGGCCTGCCAGCGCAGCAGCTCGCGGGAGCGCTCGACACAGGCGTAGCCGCCGAGCGGATCCCCCTCCGGACGCGGGGTGACGATCCGCCTCGAGCCGGGGAAGTACGGGGTGATCAGATCCGCCACCTCACGGACCGAAGTGGGCCGGCCCGTACCGACGTTGACGGTCTGCCCGGCCATCTGTTCCTCGGTCAGGGCGAGCGCGGTGGCCTCGGCGACGTCGTCGACGTGGATGAGGTCGCGGACCTGGTTGCCGCCGCCGTTGAGCCGCATGGGCCGCCCGAGGCGCGCCTGGAGCGAGAGCCAGGGCACCATCCAGGAGTGGCTGCCCGGTTTGGGGATCTGGGGCTCGCCGTACACGGAGAAGTAGCGCACCACCGCGTACTCGGTGCCGCTGGAGGCGTCCAGCATCAGGCGGGTCTGGTGCTCCGCCCAGAGCTTGCCGTTGGCGTACACGGAAACCGGGTTGAGCGGCATGTCCTCGTGGAAGACCTGCGGCCCCTCGGTGTCGGGGGCGCCGTTGCCGTACACGGAAGCGGAGGAGACGAGCACGAGTCGCTGGACGGGGAACCGCGCGGCCTGCTCCAGGACGACCTGGGTTCCCTCGACGTTGGCGCGGAAGGCGATGTCCGGGCGCCGGGTGCAGGCCGCGACGTCCGCGTAGGCGGCCGCGTGGACCACGAAGTCGGCCTCCCGCAGCAGCGACCCGACGGTGTCGGCGTCGCGGATGTCGCCGACGACCAGCCGGGCGCCGCTGCGCGCCACGCCGAACGTCTCGTGACCGGACTCGGGATAGGCGTCCATGCGGTCCAGGACGGTGACGGCGCATCCGGCGTTCTGCAGCAGCGCGACCAGTCTGCTGCCGACTAGTCCGCCGCCGCCGGTCACGACGACCCGGGCATCGCGGAGCTTGCCGAGCCGGGAGCGGACGGTCTCCTCGGCGGCGGCAGTGGTCGGGTGGGACAACGCAGGCATGAAAGCCTCTTTCCGGCGTCGGGGGATGCACGCGGTTCACGGACCCTGGCGTGCCGGGCCCAGCATCCATGGGCCCGTCGTCCGCCTGCCAGAGGGCCATTTCGGCACTCTTGCGGGCCGTCGACACCGCCCGTACTGTCCGAATCCGGCTGGCGGACGGGCCCCGGACGGATGCCCGGTGCGGTCCGGGCCGATCCGGGCAGAGGGAGGACTTATGGCACGCGGGCGGCTCAGTGCGGTGGTCATGACCCATCCCAGACGCCGGGCGGCGGCCGAGAAACTGGCCCTGAGCGTGCCTTCGGGCCCTCTGCGGGTCGTCATGGACCCCGACCCCACCGGTACTCCGTCGGTGCTGCGCACCGCTCTGGCCGCGTGGTCGGCGATCGAGGACGGGGCCACACATCAATTGGTGGTCCAGGACGACATGGTGTTGTCCGAATCCTTCCTCGACCGGGTCCGGCTCGCGATCGAGGAGCTGCCCGATGCGGCGCTGGCCCTGTTCGCCCTGTGGGACTCCCGCAACGGGGCGGCTGTCCGGCTGGGGGCGATGGCCGGCGCCCGCTGGGTGGGCGCCGTGAACGAGTACTTCCCGTGCGTGGCGATCGTGCTGCCGCGCCGGATCGCCGAAGGGTTCGTCGCCTATGGCAGACAACGGCTCGGCGGCTGGCCCGACGACATTCTGATGCACCGCTATCTGAGCGCCCGTGGGGTTCCGCGCTATGTCGCCGTGCCCAATCTCGCCGAGCACGAGGACCGCGGTTCGATCTCCGGGAACGCCTTCCGCGGCCCGCGCCGCTCGGTCTGTTTCGTGCCGGAGGACCGGCCCGGGAAGGAGGGCGAGACCCTCACCGGCCTGTCGGTGCTGCCGTTCTTCAAGCACGGCGTCGCGCAGTGCGCGGTACGGGTCCAGGGCCCCGGCCCGCAGCGGTGGCTGCACCTGGACGCGGAGCAGTACCTGCGCGGTGCCGGACTGCCCGCCGCGCTGCTGCGCCCGCCCGGCGCCGCATCGGCCGAGGCGGATGTGCGAGGGACCTGGCTGACGGCTCTGGCCATGGGTTTCGAGGCCGCCCGCACCGGACTCGCCGTACCTTCCGCTCCATCGGAGGCGTACGCGGAGTCGGTGGCGACGATCGGCCCGGGCGGCATCAGCAACGCGAGTACGGAGGACCACATCGCACGCCGCCGCGAGCCCCTGGCCGAGGTGGCGCGGCGGGCGCTCCTGGCCGGTCGCGAAGCGGCCGTCGAGCGGCGTACCCGCCCGCGACGGCCGGGCGGCCTCGTCTGGCGCGGGGCGGCGACCCCGCTCGGCGAACACCTCGCACGCAGACTGGCCGACCGGCACGAGCGGTCCGCCGCCGTGATCGACCTGACGCGGCTCCAGGGCCCCGAACGGGAGGTGACGGTCCATCCGCAAGGCGCCCCGGCCCCGTACCGCCTGGGCGTGGGTGAGCTGTACGGCCCCGGCTGCTCACGTCACACGCCGATCGGCCGCATGGTGTGGGACGCGCTGCGCAGCCACCCGGTCGCGGCCGAGGGCGACCCGGACGCCGAGGTGTGGCCCGTGTACGTGAACGATCTCGCCGACGCGATCGAGGCGGTGCTGCGCGCCCGGCCGGAGAACCGCGGCATCGCGGTCGTCGCCGAGAAACCGTGCACGGCGGCCGGACTGGCGCAGGCCGTGCACGGCGCCGTACGGCCCGTTCCGGTGCGGGCGGTGCCGGACGCCGAGCCCGGATGGCGCACTCCGGCCGGCACCGCGCGGCCGCCCGGCTGGACACCCGCGACGGGCCTGGCGCGTGGGCTGCACTCCTTCGCGCAGTGGCTCGCCTACGAGGGAGTGCTGCTCGAATCGGACTGACGTCGGCCGGCGGTCCGCTCAGCCGAGGACGAGTTCGGGCTCGTACAGGTCCAGCCAGGTGGCGAGGTCCAGGGTGCGTTCCAGGCCCCGGCGGGACGCCCCGGTGATCCGGGGCGCGCCCTGGGTGGCGGCCGTGCGGAGGCGGTCGCGGTCGACGAGGTCGAAGACGCGGTGGTCCGGGCGGGCGAGCAGTTCGCGGGCGTGCTCCTGCAGGGCGACGGCGTACTGGGGGTCCTGGGTCGACGGATAGGGGCTCTTCGTCCTGTCGTACACCGAGCGGGGCAGCACGTCCGCGGTGGCCTCGCGCAGCAGGCTCTTCTCCCTGCCGTCGAAGGACTTGAGGGCCCAGGGCGCGTTGTAGACGTACTCGACGAGCCGGTGGTCGCAGAACGGCACCCGGACCTCCAGGCCGACCGCCATGCTCGCGCGGTCCTTGCGGTCGAGCAGGACGCGCACGAACCGGGTCAGGTGGAGGTGGCAGATCCTGCGCATGCGGTACTCGAAGTCACTCTCGCCGGAGAGCCGTTCGATGCCTGCGACCGCGGTCTCGTAGCCGCTGCGGACGTACGACTCCAGGTCGAGGGAGCGGCCGAGGTCGTCGCGGAGCACGTCCGAGTCCTCGCCGAAGTGCTCGGCGAGCCGCACCAGCCAGGGGAAGGTGTCGGCGTTGCGGGCCCGTTCGTCGAAGAACTGGAGGTAGCCGCCGAAGACCTCGTCGGCGGATTCGCCGGACAGTGCGACGGTCGAGTGCTCGCGGATGGCCCGGAAGAGCAGATAGAGCGAGGCGTCCATGTCGCCGAAGCCCATGGGCAGGTCCCGGGCCCGGATCATTCCGGCCCGCACCTCCGGGTCGGCAAGGGTGTCGGGGTCGAGCACGATGTCCCGGTGGAGGGTACCCGCCTGCTGGGCCACGTCGTGCACGAACGGGGTGTCGGGGGTGGTGCGCAGTTCGTCGGCGACGAAGTTCTCGGTGCGTCCCACGAAATCGACGGCGAAGGTGCGGACCTTCTCGCCGCTCTCGGCGAGCTGCCTGGCGGCGAGCGCGGTGACGGCCGAGGAGTCGAGTCCGCCGGAGAGCAGGACGCAGCGCGGTACGTCGGACACCAGCTGGCGGCGCACGATGTCGTCGAGCAGCGACCGTACGGTGGCGATCGAGGTGTCGCGGTCGTCGTTGTGCGGGCGGGTCTCCAGCCGCCAGTAGACGTGGCGGCGCAGGCCGCCGCGGTCCACGGTGACGACCGTGCCGGGCTCCACCTCGTACATGCCGTCCCACACGGCGTGGCCGGGGGTCTTGACCATGGTGAAGAGCTCCCGCAGCCCGTCGAGGGTCACCCGGGGCCGGGCCAGCGGATTGGCGAGGACGGCCTTGGGCTCCGAGCCGAAGAGCACTCCGTCGGCGGTCGGCCAGTAGTAGAAGGGCTTGACGCCCATCCGGTCGCGGATCATGACGAGCCGGTCGTGGCGGCCGTCCCAGATCGCGAAGGCGTACATGCCGTTGAGCCGGTCGGCGAGGGCCTCGCCCCACTCCAGATAGCCGCGCAGCACCACCTCGGTGTCCGATTCGGTGGCGAACCGGTGCCCGCGGGCGGTCAGTTCGTCACGGAGTTCGGTGAAGTTGTACGCCTCACCGGAGTAGACGAGCGCGACCGCCCCCTCCGGCGTGTCGACGGTCATCGGCTGGCGTCCGCCGGGCAGGTCGATGATCGCGAGCCGCCGGTGTCCGAGCGAGGCGTGAGCGGCGGTCCAGGTCCCCAGGTCGTCGGGGCCCCGGCAGGACATGGTCTGCGTCATCGCGTCGAGTTCCGCGACTTCCTCGGCCGCCCGCAGATCGCGGTCGAAGGAGACCCAGCCGGTGATGCCACACATGTGCGTCCTCCGATCCGGTCCCACCCGGGAGAGCCTCGTGCCCACAGTGCCGCCCGCACCCCTGGGCGGCGTGCCCGGGGCGAGGCCCGGCAGAACCACTTGTATTTAGCAGCTATATGACGAGCGTCTGCCTGGGATTGCGTGCGGTCAACACGGCCGTTACGGGGACCGGGGTGCGCCCCTGCCGCTTTCGGCCGCGACTTTCCTCTCCCTGTACGCGGTGCCGCGCTCCGGATCCTTTGTGGGAGCGGCCCGTGGGCCCGGCAAGGGTCCCGATTCGGCCATCGGCAAAGACTTGCTCAACCCCGGTCGGCCGGTGGAGTGCACCGGTCCGGGCACGGCGGGGCCCGGCCCGTGCCCGAAGTCTCCTAGACGTACTCGCCCATCATCTCGGTGGTGACGGCCCACCGCTCGTGGTCGCGCCAGGCTCCGTCGATGAAGAGGAAGTCCGGTGAGAAGCCTTCGAGACGGAAGCCGGCCCGGCGGACGAGAGCGAGCGAACCCTCGTTGCCGGGCTGGATGTTGGCTTCGAGCCGGTGCAGACCGAGCGGCCCGAAGGCGTACCGCATGACCAGGTCGAGACCTTCGCCCATCAGGCCGCGTCCTGCCGCGTGGGCGAAGGCCCCGTATCCGAGCGCACCGCAGCAAAAGGCACCGGCAACGATGTTGTTGATGTTGATGAACCCCGCGATCCCGCCGCCGGGTCCGCCCTCGTCACCGCGTTCGCAGACGAGGAAGCCCGCCCTCGTGGAGTCGTCGATCAGCCGGCCCGCGTAGGCGGCGTACGCACGGACGTCGTCGGGCGGGAAGAGCCAGGGGCGGTGCAGGTCCCGGCTCTCCCGTGCCCGGGTGGTGAATTCCTCGGCATCGGCCTGCGTGAAGGGGCGGATCGCCGTGCGCCGCCCCTCGGCCAGGTAGTCGCTTTCAGGCATCCGGCAACCCTAAGGGTCGCGCACACAGGTGGGGCGGCGTCGCGTGCCGATGGGCTGCGCCTGGCGGCGTTGTCGTCGGTCGACGACTGCTCCATAGCCCGAAAGGCATGGGAGGGGCACCTTCGCGTCGCCTCCCCCCTCCGCCTTGCCAGGCTTGTCCCTCGCCCCGCTCCATCCTCCGCCCCACCTGTGTGCGCGACCTCCAAGGGCTGTCCGCCGTTCTCTCGCGGGGCCGTGCCCCGGTGCGGGCGTTCATGACCCGGCCGGGGGCACGAGCACCAGGGGCACCGCGACCCCGCCGGTCGACTGATCGCCGCGCGAAAGCGCCGTACCAACCGATGACACGTGTCGTTGTGGCGTCAACGCTCAGGCCGGCATTTCCTGAACAGTGCTCATCTTCTCTGCGATTCACCGCCGTTCAGCTCAGTGCGGGCACCTCGACGGTGAGTGTGGCGGGGCCGCCGTCGGCCGGGGCGTCCAGTACGGCGGGCACGCCGAGCGGAATCGTGAGCGCCGTCGGTCCGTGCCCGAAGCCCAGCTCCTCGACGACGGGCACGCCCAGCGGTCCGAGCCGGTCGGCGAGCACCGCCCGCACCTTCTCGTACGGGCCGCAGTCCGCCCAGGAACCGCAGGCCACCCCGGCGATGCCGTCGAGCGCACGGGCCCTCAGCAACTGGGTGAGGATGCGGTCGATGCTGTACGGGTCCTCGGTGGTGTCCTCGATCACCAGCAGCCCGCCCCGGGCCGAGGTCCGCACGTGCGGGGTGCCGAGTTCGGCGGCGAGCAGGCTCACACAGCCGCCGTAGGTGATCCCGCGGGCCCGGCCGGGGACCAGCACCCGCGCGGTGGGCAGGCCGAGGGTCCGTACCGACTCGGGCTCGAACAGGGTGGCCCGCAGGGACTCCTGGGTGTCCGGGTCCTTGAGGAAGGTCTCGGTGCCGGCCATCGGTCCGTGCAGGGTGGCGAGCCCCACGCGCTGCGCGAACGCCTCGTGGAGCACGGTGATGTCGCTGTAGCCGATGAACACCTTGGGCCCCGCCGCGCGCATCGCCGCCCAGTCGACCAGGTCGACCATCCGGTGCGCGCCGTATCCGCCGCGGGCGCAGATCACCGCGTCCACGGCCGGATCGCACCAGGCCTCCTGAAGATCCCTGGCCCGCGCCTCGTCCGTGTCGGCGAGGTAGTCCAGCTCGGGGTGGACCTCACGCGCGTGCGGTGCCTCGACGGGCTCCAGGCCCCAGCCGCGCAGTACGTCCAGGCCCGCCTCCAGCCGGTCGGCGGGCGCCGGACCGCTCGGTGACACCACGGCGATCCTGGCTCCCGGACGCAACCGGGCCGGGCGGGTCAGCGGTACGAGGGTCACTTCTTCAGCTCCAGCCGCGGTACGTCGGTGCGGTCGATCCCGAAGGTCTGTGCGTACAGGGAGAATTCGGCCTCCAGTGCGCGGATCATGGTGTCGGCGCGCCGGAACCCGTGCCCCTCGCCCTCGAAGGTGAGATACGCGTGCGGGATGCCGCGTCCGTCGAGCGCGGCCAGGAACCGCTCGCACTGGACCGGCGGGCAGATCGGGTCGTCCAGTCCCTGGAGCAGGAGGAAGGGGGTGGTCAGCCGGTCGGTGCGGCCGGCCGGTGAGCGGTCGCGGTAGCGACCGGGGACTTCGGCGAGCGGGCCGACCAGGGACTCCAGGTACTGCGACTCGAAGTCATGGGTCTCGTCGGTGCCCCAGCCGGTCAGATCGAGGATGGGGTAGATGATCGTCCCGCAGGCGTAGACGTCGGTGCCGGTGAGCGAGGCCGCGGTGGTCCAGCCGCCGGCGCTGCCGCCCCGGACGGCCAGTCTCCGCCGGTCGGCCGTGCCCTCGTCGGCCAGCGCCGCGGCGACCGCCGCGCAGTCCTCGACGTCGACGACGCCCCACTGCTCGCGCAGCCGGTTGCGGTAGGCCCTGCCGTAGCCGGTGGAGCCGCCGTAGTTCACCTCGGCGACGCCGATGCCGCGTGAGGTGAAGTAGGCGATCTCCAGGTCGAGTACGAGCGCGGCGTGTCCGGTCGGGCCGCCGTGCGCCCAGACCACGTAGGGCGGCCGTTCGTCCTCGGGGCCGGACCGGTCGGGGCTGCGTGGCGGGTAGATGTGGGCGTGGATCTCGCGTCCGTCGGGCCCGGTGAAGGAGCGTTCCTCGGGCCGGGGGTAGTACGCGGGGTCGACGGCGTCCTGGTGCGGTGCGCCGATGACACGGGTGCGGCCGGTCGCGGTGTCCAGCTCCACCACCTCGTACGCGCTGTGCGGGCTCGCCGCGACACCGAGGACCCGGCTGCCGTGCACGGCGAGCGTCTCGGCCCATTCGGTCCAGGGCCCGGCGACATCGACCAGTTCGCCGGTCTGCGGGTCGAGGATGCCGAGTGTGGTGGTGCCCTTGCCGTGGATGGTGGCGATCAGCCCGTTCTCCAGTGGCCGGAACCAGCTGAGTCCGATCTTCCAGAGCGGGCCGGCGAACTCCTGCTCGCGGGGGCAGAGCGCGACCGCGCCCCGGTGCGGATCGGCCCGGTACAGGTTCCACCAGCCGCTGTGGTCACTCGCGAAGAGGAGTTGCCCGTCGCTCCCCCACTCGATCTGCGGCACCGACTCCTCGGGGCCGCCGGCGAAGGACCGGGTGCGGTGGAAGGTGCCGTCCCCGGCGACGTCCGCGAGCATCACCTCGGTGCCGTCCCACGGCATCCGGGGGTGGTCCCAGGCGATCCAGGCGGCCTGCCGTCCGTCGGGCGAGAGCTTCGGTCCGGTGACGAACCGGTGGCTGTCGTCGGTGAGTTCACGTACCGCCGAGCGGTCGTCGGCGGCCGAGCCGTCCAGGGGCACGGCGGCGATCACCCGGCGCAGTTCGGTGGGGCCCTCGCCGGTGAACTCCTCCAGGACGCACCACACTTCGCCCCGGTCGGGGTGGAGTTGCGGGTCGGCCCAGCGCAGCCCGCCGCCGACGGCCGAGACCGGGGTGAGCGGCCGGGGCTCGTCGGGCCCGTCCGGGGCGTAGGCGTAGAGCCGCTGGTCGGCGAAGTGGACGAAGACGATCAGCGGGCCGCCCTCGGCCCGCCCGGTCCCGGCCCAGGGCACTCCGCCGTACTCGATGACCCGGCTCCGTACGTTCCACGGCGCGGGCAGCACGCAGTCGGTACTCCCGTCCGCCCGGCGGCGGACCAGGGCGCGGCGGCCCGCCTCGGCGGGGCGCGGCTCCGTCCACCACACCTCGTCGCCGACGGTGCCGACATACTCCGGGCGGCCGTCGCGGGAGGCGGCGAGCGCGGCGTCGATCGGCGACGGCCAGGTTCCGTAAGCCCCGGTGGGCAGCATGATCGATTCCCCCTGTTGCGGTCAGGCAGTACGCAGATAGTGGTCGAGTACGCGAACGCCGAAGTGCAGGGCCTCGACGGGGACGCGTTCGTCGACGCCGTGGAACAGCGCCTGGTAGTCGAAGCCGACGGGCAGTTTCAGCGGTGAGAAGCCGTAACCGGTGATGCCGAGCCGGGAGAACTGCTTGGCGTCCGTGCCGCCCGACATGCAGTACGGCACGACGTGGCCGGCCGGGTCGAAGCGTTCGATCGCGGCGCGCAGCTTGGCGAACGTCGGCGAGTCGGCCGGGGCCTGGAGCGGGACCTCGCGGTGGTGGAACTCCCAGTCGACGTCGGGTCCGGTCAGCCGGTCCAGGGTGGCGTGGAACTCGTCCTCGCCGCCGGGCACCATCCGGCCGTCGATGAAGGCGGTGGCGCGGCCGGGGATCACATTGACCTTGTACCCGGCCTCCAGCATGGTCGGGTTGGAGCTGTTGCGGACGGTCGGTGCGACCAGGTCGGCGGCGGGGCCGAGTTTGCCGAGCAGTTCGTCGACATCGAAGCCGGGGGCGTCGAGGTCGGGGTGGATGCCGTGCAGGGCAGCGATCTCGGTGAGCGCGGCGCGGACCGTCGGGGTGAGCCGGACGGGCCATTCGTGCTCGCCGATCCGGGCGACGGCGGCGGCGAGCGCGCTGACCGCGTTGCGCTTGTTGACCTTGGAGCCGTGCCCGGCCTTGCCGTGCGCGGTGAGCTTCAGCCAGGCGGTGCCGCGCTCGCCCGCGGCGATCGGATAGAGCGGGAGGTCCGGTCCGGCGTGGAAGGTGAAGGCGCCGGATTCGCTGATGCCCTCCGTGCAGCCTTCGAAGAGACCGGCGTGCCGGTCGGCGAGGAAACCGGAGCCGTCGTCGGCGCTGGCCTCCTCGTCGGCGGTGTACGCGATCACGATGTCGCGGCGGGGCCGGACCCCGGCCCGTGCCCAGGCGCGTACGACGGCCAGGACCATCGCGTCCATGTTCTTCATGTCGATGGCGCCGCGCCCCCAGACGACGCCGTCGCGGACCTCGCCGGAGAAGGGGTGCACGGTCCAGTCGGCCGCCTCGGCCGGGACCACGTCGAGGTGGCCGTGGACGAGCAGGGCGTCGGCGGACGGGTCGGTGCCGGGAATCCGGGCGATCACATTGGTGCGTCCGGGGGTCCGCTCCAGCAGGGTGGGTTCCACTCCGGCGGCGGCCAGCCGCTCGGCCACGTACTCGGCGGCCGGGCGCTCGCGGCAGTCGCCGCCGCCGCGGTTGGTGGTGTCGATCCGGATCAGCTCGGAGGTGAACGTCACCGATTCGTCGAGCGCCTGCTGGTCGACGCTCTCCTGGGGGCCGGTCGGCTCAGCCATACTGCTCCTCCACGGCGGACGACACGATCGTCGTCACCGCCTTGAACGTGCGGATACCTTCGTACATCGTCGCGCTGGTGTAGGCGACGCGCCGTTCGCCGCCGGGCGTCACGCCGGGCACGACGGTGGCCGCCTGGGCCAGGTGCTCGGCGTCGAACTCCAGCTCCACGGTGAAGGGGCCGCCCTCCACCGGTGCGTGCCGCACGGCGAGCGCCGTGGCGTCCTTCGCGGCGGCGCGGATGTCCGCCGCGGTACGGGCCGGGGTGCGGCAGACCGCCGCGTACCGCGACACATAGTCCTTGACCGCGACCTTGCGGGCCCGGGGGGCGTACCCCTCGGCGTCCACGCAGGTCAGGTCGTCGCCGGTGACAAGAACGACGGGCACCCCGTACTCGGCCACGACATGCGCGTTGAGCAGCCCCTCGCTCGCGCGGGCACCGTTGAGCCAGACCCCGGTGATGGAGTTCGCCAGATACGTATGGGCGAGGACCCCCTCGGCGCCGGCGCCCGTGTGGTAGCCGACGAAGGCGATGGCGTCGACGTCGCCGTGCTGGATGCCCTCGACCATGGAGAGGGACTTGTGCCGGCCGGTGAGCATCTGGACCCGGTCGTCGAGCCGCTCCAGCAGGAGGTTGCGCATGGACCAGTGGGCCTCGTTGACGAGGACCTCGTCCGCGCCTCCGTCGTAGAAGCCGAGCGCCGCCGCGTTCACGTCCGAGGTGAACATGGCACGGCACCGCTCCCACTGGGCAGTGCCCGGCAGCACATCGGCCGGCCAGGTCACGCCGGTGGCGCCTTCCATGTCGGCGCTGATCAGGATCTTCATGCCGGGCCACGGTACGCGCCCGCGAACCGGCAGGCCAGAGCCACAGAGACGTTCA
Source organism: Streptomyces sp. NPDC001880 (assembly GCF_053594575.1). Taxonomy (NCBI): domain Bacteria; kingdom Bacillati; phylum Actinomycetota; class Actinomycetes; order Kitasatosporales; family Streptomycetaceae; genus Streptomyces; species Streptomyces sp. NPDC001880. The sequence continues at coordinate 30,966 of NZ_JBSFET010000018.1, read as the reverse complement.
ATGGTCCAGTCCTCCGAAGAGAGTGCGACGCACACCCCGAACAGGCGCATCACGGACATCCGCACGGGGGCCCGGCCGGAGCACCTTGACACTCTCCACTACCCCAGACCATGATTCCATTAATTGAGTAATGGAATTGAGGCGAAGTGCATGGCAGACGCATTCACTCCGGACGGGGCGACCGGCGCATGGGCCCTGGAGGCCCGCGGCCTGGGTAAGCGCTACGGTCGCGGCTGGGCGCTGCGGGACATCTCGTTCCGGTTGCCGGCCGGCCGGATCTGCGGTCTCGTCGGCCCCAACGGAGCAGGGAAGAGCACCCTGCTGGGGATCGCGACCCGTCAGGTGCAGCCCACGGAAGGCGACCTCCGGGTCTTCGGCGTGGCCGTGGACGCCCCCGAGGTGATGCCCAAGTTCGCGTTCCTCGGGCAGGACAAGCCGCTGTTCAAGCGGTTCACCGTGGCCGAGATGCTGCGCATGGGCGCCGAGCTCAACCCCGGCTGGGACATGGCCGCGGCGGAGCGGATCGTACGGTCGGGCCAGGTGCCGATGGATGCCCGCGTGGGCACGCTCTCCGGCGGGCAGCGCACCCGCGTCGCGTTCGCGCTGGCCTTCGGCAAGCGACCCGATCTGCTGCTGCTCGACGAGCCGATGTCCGACCTCGATCCGCTGGCCCGCCACGACATGAGCACCCTGCTGATGTCGGAGGCCGTCGAGCGCGGCACCACGGTGGTGATGTCCTCCCACATGCTCACCGAGCTGGAGGACATGTGCGACTACCTGCTCGTCCTCGCGGACGGCAGGATCCGGATGGCGGGCGACGCGGACGCGCTCGTCCCGGCCCACGCGCTGGTGACCGGGCTCGCCACGGACGGGGACCCGGCCGCCGCGCTGACCCCGCACACCGTGATCGAGTGCCGCGTCCAGGGCCGGCAGTTCCACGCGCTGGTGCGGACGAACGGTTCTCTGTCGGGTGACTGGGTGGTCTCCGAACCCAGCCTGGAGGAGGTACTGCTGGCGCATCTCCGTTCGCCGGACGCGCCCCCGTTGTACACACCCGGTGCCCGCGCCGAGGCCGAAGGGAGCCACACCTCATGAGCACCCCCCTGACCGACGCCCCCCTGACCGGGCGCACCCCGGGGCCCCGCATGCTGCGCGGGCTGAGCTGGCTCGTGGTGCGCCAGCACCGGGCCGCACTGCTCAGCCTGCTCGCAGTGGCCGTCCTCGGCTCCGTCTGGCTCGTCTACGAGCGCAGCCGGATGAAGGACGTCCTGGACGCCGCGGGCTGGCCGGCGAAGGAACTGGCGCAGCCGATGTTCGACTCGGACAGCGTGGGTCTCGTCATCGCCGCGCTGGGCGGACTGCCGCTGATCCTCGCCGTCTTCGTCGGCGCCCCGCTGATCGCGGGAGATCAGGAGCAGGGCACCGCGCAGCTGGTCACCACCCAGTCGGTGTCACGCCTGCGCTGGGTGGCGACGAAGTTCGCCTGGATCTACGCGTCGGTGCTCGTGACCGCCGCGCTGCTCTCGGTGCTGTTCACCTGGTGGTGGAAGCCCTACCGTTCGGTGTTCCCCAGCCAGTGGTCGGACGGGGCGGTGTTCGACAGCACCGGTCCGGTGCTTCCCGCGCTCTGTCTCTTCATGACCGCCGCCGGCATCACCATCGGTGTACTGGTCCGCCGCGTCATCATGTCCATGGCGCTCACCTTCGTCTTCGCCGCGGCCGCCGGGGTCTTCTGGGACATGATGATCGTCCACCTCGCCCCGACCCGCACGATCGCCTACCCGCTCGACGCGGACATGCCCTCGCGGCTGCACGAGTCGCTGGAGGTGGACCGCTGGATCGGTTCCGCCGACGGCCAGCTCTACGGCTGGGGCCTGTGTGCCAAGTCGACCGAGGCGGCCTCCGACGCGTGCGTCAAGGAGCATGGCATCGTCAACAATGTGTACGAGTACCTGGGCTTCGACCAGATGCCGGCCATGCAGTGGACCGGGGCGGGCATCCTGCTCGCGGGTACCGCCGTACTCACCGCGTTCGTGCTGTGGCGGGTGTCCCGTCGCCCCCTCTAGGACCTGTCGGCGCAGGTACACAGGGTCTCGACAGTCGAACGGGAGGTGAAGGCAGTGGTCGTGTTCCGTATCGACCGGCGCAGCGGGGTGGCAACGTACCTCCAGATCGTGCGGCAGGTCGAACAGGCGCTGCTCATGGGTGCCCTGGAGGAGGGTGACCGGCTACCCACGGCCGCTCAGGTCGCGGCCGATACCAAGGTCAATCCGAACACCACCCTCAAGGCGTACCGCGAGCTGGAGCGAGCGGGCCTCGCCGAGGTCCGGCAGGGGGCGGGCACCTTCATCACCCGCTCCCTCGTCCCGCCCCAGGCGGGCGCCGACTCCCCCTTGCGCACGTCGCTCATCGAGTGGCTGGGCCAGGCACGGGCGCAGGGGCTCAGCGGCCAGGAGGCCGACGCCCTGTTCCGGTCGGCCCACGCGGCCGTCTATCCGCCGGATTCGGACATCGCCGGCTGAGGCGCGGCGCCGTATGCACGTGCGCCTCGTACGCCTCGTGGACGAGGAGTGGTCGGTCCCCCGGTGGCGACCGGCAACTCCGCATTGCGGTGCGGGGCAGTCGCCCGTGGCGTCGTCGGTCCGCTCGCGCAGCAGGTCCGCGTGGCCGTTGTGGCGGGCGCACTCCTGGATCACCACCAGGTACACCCGGCGCAGGCTGACGGTCCGGCCGTGGCCGGCGTACACGAAGGTCTCGTCGAGTCCGCGCCTCGCCACGGCGGCGGAGCGGACCGATGTGGGGCTGAGGCAAGTGAGCTGAGGCAAGTGACACGGAGGTCTCTGCCCCCGGGCGGGCGCGATGGCAGCACAACCTCAGCACCGGAACTCCAGAGTGATCGCCTTCCACCACGCCTTTGAACGTGGCCTGTCCCCCTGCCGCCCCGCCTTGTAGCCTCTGGTCATATTGTTCACGGAAGACGACGGTTCGGGCGCGCCGTCGCCTGTCTCCGACAGTGGGGCGAATGTCTACCAGCGATACTGACACACGCGACCTGCCGGCGATCGCATCACCCGGTTTGGTCGGACGCGAGCGCGAACTCGCCGCCTTGAAAGCCGCGTTGTCCGACCCACCGGTGGTCGTGCTGATCGAGGGCGAGGCCGGGATCGGTAAGAGCCTACTGGTTCAGGAGCTACTCGCGGCGCATGCCCCGGCCCTGCAGCGGGTGCTGCTGGCAGCCTGCCCGGCTGTTCGACAGCCTTTTACGCTCGGGCCGGTGGTGGACGCGATCCGACCGGCGACCGAGGACGTCGCCCGGCTCGGCCTGAGCGGACTGGCAGGAGCGCTCCGGCCGTTGTTCCCCGAATGGGCATCGGCGTTGCCGCCCGCACCAGACCCGGCCGAAGACGCAGCAGCGGCACGACACCGGCTGTTCCGGGCCATCGAGGAGATCCTCGAACGGCTCGAGATCGGGTTGCTCGCGGTTGAGGACGTGCACTGGGCGGATGAGGCCACCCTGGAGTTTCTGCTGTTCCTGGCATCACGTCCGCGACAACAGGTCAGTCTGCTGGTGAGCTACCGCCCGGAGGAAATCGCGCCGGACTCTCTGCTGCTGCGGCTGTCGTCGCGGCAACCGGCGGGGGCGGCGAGGCTGCGACTGTCGTTGGAGCCGTTGGATGTCCCCGGGACTGCCGCGATGGTGTCCTCGATGCTGGGTGGGGAACAGGTTGCCGACGAGTTCGCGACCATCCTGCACGACCGGACCGACGGGCTTCCGCTCGCGGTCGAGGAGTCCGTCCGGCTGATGTGGAACCGCGCTGACATGCCCCGGCGGGGTGACTCCTGGGTGCGGCGGCGACTGAGTGAGATCGACGTACCGCCGACGGTGCGGGACGTCGTGCTGGAACGCAGCGCACGGCTCGGCCCTGCGGCGCAGGCCGCGTTGCGCGCGGCCGCCGTACTCGCCGACCCCGCCCCCGAGGACACCGTCGTCGAGGTGATGGCTCCGGAAGGCGATCCGGAGAGCAGGCTGGCGGGCCTGGCGGAGGCAGTGGGTTCGGGGCTGCTGAGGGAGGACCAGCGCGGGCTGGTCTCGTACCGGCACAAGCTGGCGTGCCGCGCGGTGTACGAGGCGATTCCTGTGCCGCAGCGGCGAGCGATACACCTGCGTGCCGCACACGTTCTCGAAGACACCACCCCGTCCCCGGTCGCCCAGCTCGCACGCCACTTCCGGGAGGCCGGCGACACGACGGCGTGGTGCCGGTACACGGAACAGTCTGCCGACCTCGCCCTCGCCTCGGGTGACGATGCGACGGCCGTCACTCTGCTGCACGATCTGCTCACCAACGCCGCCCTGCCGCCCGCCGACGTGGTCCGACTGACCGGCAAGGTTCCGTTCCATCTGCTCAGCGGGCACGAACGCTACCGCGAACTGATGGACGTTCTCCGCCTCGTGCTGGACACCGGCGGGCCGACGCCGAGCGAGGCGGCGGAGATCCGCTTCCACGTCGCCCGGCTGCTGCAGCAGATAGGGGGGTTCGAACAGTCCCGGATCGAGATGGAACGCGCGCTGCCCGACCTCGGGCACGACCCGGCGAAGTCGGTTCGCGCAATGATGTTTCTCGGCCTGCCGTACGGGACGACGACACCGGCGGCCGAACACCTCAGGTGGCTGCGGCGCGTGGCGCAGGTGCCGGTCTCGATCGCGCCGGTGGACCGGCTGAACATCCGGGTCGGACGGGCGAGCGGGCTTTTGCTGCTCGGTGAGGAGGAGGGGTGGGCCGAGGCGGCATTGATCGCCGATGACGCATCGACCACCGCGGAAAGGCAGCAGATCACGGTCGGCCATCTCAACGTCGGGCACATGGCGCTGATCTGGGGGAGGTACCCGGAGGCGAGGCGGGCGCTCACTCTGGCCGCAGAGCTGGCCGACACGTATCACTACCAGAAGCTCCGCAGGATGGGGCAGGTGACACTGGCCCAACTGGACTGGCTCACCGGAGCCTGGGACGGGCTGGCCGACCGGGCCGGATTGCTGGCTGGTGACGAGGAACTCCTGCAGCCGACGAGTCGCCTGGCGCCGGCCATGGTCACCGGCTTGCTGTATGCGGCCCGCGGCGACCACGACAGAGCGGACGAGTGCCTGCGGCTCGTCCTTGAACAGGCGGACCTGCACGGCGGGGCGGAGCACTCCGTCGAACCTGCCGGCGCCCTGGCCAGGATCCGGCTCGGCGCCGGGCGGATCGACGATGCGCTGCAGCTGACCGACGAGCCGATCCGGTTCCTGGAACGCAAGGGCACCTGGATCTGGGCCACCGAACTCGCCCCGGTCCGGGCCGAGGCACTCCTCATGGCCGGCCGCATCGACGAGGCCGGCGACTTGGTCGACGCATTCGCAGCGGGAGTGCGTGATCGCCGCGCACCTGGGCCGCACGCCGCCTTGTCGACCTGCAGGGCGTTCCTGGCCCAGCATCAGGACGATCCCCTCGGCGCCGCCGAACTGTTCGCGCGTACGGCCGACGCGTGGCAGGGCCTTCCGCGGCCCTACGACGCCCTGCTCAGCCGTGAGCGACAGGCCCGCTGTCTGCTACGTGCGGACCAGTCCGATGCAGCTCTCTCCATCCTTACGGAAACCTTCCAGGGGTTGTCCGCCCTCGGCGCTCGTGGCGACGCCGAGCGCGTCATGCACACACTGCGTGCGTCCGGTGTCGGGGTGAAGCGTCCGTCATGGCACGGTGGACGGCGAAGTTACGGCGATCAACTGTCTCCCCGTGAGCTCGACGTGGTCCGGCTGCTCGTCGGAGGCCGGACCAACCGGGAGATCGCCGGTGTCCTCATCCTGTCGCCGAAGACGGTCGCGCGGCACGTGGAGACAGCGATGCGTAAGTTCGAGGTCTCGTCCCGGACGGCACTGGCCGTGAAGGTCGTCGAAGCCGGCGTCGTCGTCGACAGCTCGGCCGGCGCGCACCGTTAGGGCCTGTTCCGAGTTGTCCCGTGGGGGAAGGAACGGCGTTCGGTGCGAGCGCGCGTGCCGGGCGTCGCGACGCCCCGGGCCAACTCAGAACAGGCCTCAGGCGGGTGCGGCAGCAAAATTGGGTCATCTGCCCAGTCGTTAGGTGGCCAGTGCGTGAACAACACTCAGCGTCATGGAATCACTACCTCCGCCTGTCGCCACTCGTCCCCCGCGCCCGTAAAGCTTCTGTCGCACGGTCACATCTGACGGATCGCCTCGACCGGCCCTGATTTCCCGACGAGGCCAGGCTCCGGAACGAACCCCGCAGGCCGACCGACCGGTGCCACTGCCGCAACAGCGGGACGCGTCGTTCACCGCCCGGCGCTGTACCACCGATCCGCCCGAAGCAGCGCTGGCCGGCACCCACCACATTCATCCTCAGCCATTCGGCGCGATGCGCAATCCCCGCAACCGCGCGGTATCCGCGCGCATTCTCCCCTCAGAAAAGGTCATTGCCGCATGAGACAGTCACCACCGGCCGGGGCATCCGGGCTCCCGGCCCACCTGACCACGCCCATACTCCGGCGCTTGCCACACCGCCCACATCGCGCGCTCACGGCGCTGCTGGCCACGGCCTGCGTGGCCGGGACGCTCGGCATCCCCGCCATCGCCGCCGCAGAAACGCCGGCCACCCGGGCGAGCCAGCCGCAGCAGAACGGCCCCGTTGTCGCCACGCACAAGCTCACCCTCGTCACGGGTGAGGTGGTGACGCTGGAGCGCCACGCCAATGGCATGCAGGCGGCGACGGTGGAGCCCGCGGCCGACGGCACCCCGGCGGCGTTCACCACCATGAAGGTGGGCGACGAGGTCTATGTCGTCCCGGACAAGGCGCAGCCCTACCTTGCCGCGAACGAGCTCGACCGTGAGCTGTTCAACGTCACCAAGCTGGTCGAGTACGGCTACGACGACGCGCACCGTTCCGCCGTGCCGCTGATCGCGACCTACGGGGGCGTGCCGGGCAAGGCCGGGAAGGCGCTCGAGAAGGCCGCGCCGGCCGGTTCGGTGAAGAAGGACGAGCTGCCCAGTGCCAACGCGGTGGCGCTGCACGCCGGCAAGAAGAAGGCGGCGACGTTCTGGGAGGCGGTCGACGACGACAGCGCCACTACGGCAAAGGCGCCGAAGCTTGCCGGTGGCATCAAGAAGCTCTGGCTCGACAAGCCGGTGCGCGTCGCTCTGGACCAGAGTGTGCCGCAGATCGGTGCCCCGGAGGCGTGGGCGGCCGGCTATGACGGCACCGGTACCAAGGTGGCCATCCTCGACACCGGTATCGACCCCGACCACCCCGATGTGGCGGGGCGGGTGAAGAAGGCGCAGAACTTCACCGACGACCCCGACGCGGTCGATCACCACGGTCATGGCACGCATGTCGCCTCGACCGTCGCCGGTTCGGGTGCCGCGTCGGGCGGCAGGCTCAAGGGTGTGGCGCCGGGCGCCGACCTGTACATCGGCAAGGTCCTCAACACGGCCGGTTCCGGTACTGAGTCGGGGGTCATCGGCGGCATGGAGTGGGCGGCGGCCCAGGGCGCGGACGTCATCAGTATGAGCCTGGGCGGTTCGGTCCCCAGCGACGGCACCGACCCGATCAGCCAGGCCGTCAACCAGCTCACCGCGTCCTCCGGGTCGCTGTTCGTCATCGCGGCCGGCAACGAGGGCCCGGGCAAGGGGACCGTGAGCTCGCCCGGTGCCGCTCAGGACGCACTGACCGTCGGCGCGGTGTCCAAGCAGGAGCAGCTCGCGAACTTCTCCAGCCGCGGCCCGGTCAAGGAAACCTTCGCGGTCAAGCCGGAGATCACCGCGCCGGGCGTGGGCATCGTCGCCGCCCGCGCCGCCGGCACCACGATGGGCACCCCGGTCGACGCCAACTACACGGCGGCCAACGGCACCTCGATGGCCACCCCGCATGTGTCCGGTGCCGCGGCGATCCTCGTCCAGCGCCACCCCGACTGGTCCGCCGACCGGCTCAAGCAGGTGCTGGTCAGCACCGCCAAGCAGGGCTCGTACAACGCCTACCAGGGCGGTAACGGCCGCGTCGACGTGCCCAAGGCCATCGACGCCACGACGTACTCCAGCCCCGCCGTCGTCAGCATGGGCAAGAAGTCGACCGAGAGCGCGCCGGTCACCAAGACGGTCGACTACGTCAACACCTCCGCGACGGACACCACGCTGTCGCTCCGCCTGTTCAGCGCCGGGGAGACGGCACCCCCGCCGGACGGCATGTTCACGCTCAGCGCCAACAGCGTGACGGTCCCGGCGAACTCCTCCGCCGGCGTGACGGTGACCTACCACCCCGAGCTCGGCGCCGTGGGCGACTACACCGGTGTCATCACCGCCACCGCGGCCGACGGCACCGCGATCCGCACCACCGTCGGCGCCACGAAGGACGTGCCCACCGTCGACCTCACCCTCAACACGATCGACCGGAACGGAGACCCGGCGAACGGCGAACTCGTGGTGTTCGACCTGGACAACGGGGTCGCCCACGAGGTCTTCCCCCAGGGCGGAACCAAGACCGTCGCGGTGCCGCAGGGTCGCTACTCCGTCATGGGCTTGGTGTACACGAAGGACAAGGCCACGGGCCTGGCCGTGAGCAACACGCTCGCCGGTGAGCCCGTCGTGGAACTGACGGCGGACCGGACGATCACGATGGACGCCCGGCTGGGCAAGGAGGTCAAGGTCACGACCCCCAAGGAGTCGCAGTCGAGCCAGTACAAGCTCGGGTACCGCCAGAGCCTCCCCGGCAAGAAGGGGATCGACTACATGAAGGGTACGTCGAGCCTGTTCGCGAAGCACGCCTATGTGGTGCCCACCAAGCCGGTGACGGACGGCACCTTCGAGTTCAACTTCCAGGACCGCAGGTACTCGCCGGTGATCCGGGCGTCCTATGCCGGACAGGGAGGCGCGGTCCCGCTCACGCCGGTGCTCTATGCGGCCCGGTTGTACGGCTCCAGCAAGCTCCAGGCGGTCGACGCCGGCACGGGACGGCCGGAGGACCTGGCCGGCAAGGACCTCGATGGCAAACTCGCGGTCATCACCCGCAATGCCACCTTGAAGGTTGTCGACCAGATCGCCGCAGTGGCGGGTGCCGGCGCGAAGGCAGCGATCGTCGTCAACGACCGGCCCGGCGTCTACGCCACCAGCGTGCCGCGCGTCACCGGCACTGACATCCCGGCCTGGACCCTCACCCAGGACGAGGGCGCGGTGCTCTTCGGCCGGATGGCCGACGGTCCCACGCGGATCAACCTGCAGGGCATCGAGAAGAACCCCTACGCGTACAACATCGCGCTGATGGTTCCCGGTGGAATTCCGGCCGACCCCACCGACGCGGTCACCACGGAGAACTCGGCCGTGGTGAAGGCCCACTACCGCAGCACCAAGGGCACTCTGATCGGTGACACCACCTCGGCGGTCCGCCCGGGAGAAGCCTTCATCACCCAGCTCGTGGACTTCTACGACGCCCCGGCGGACCGGGAGGAGTGGTACTCCACCGGCAGCAAGTGGCCGACGATGAAGGACATGCGGTGGTGGCACACGGTCTACCCGGACCGCAAGGACATCATCACCAGCATGAGAGACCTCATCCGCAACTACAGCCCGGGCGAGCAGCGCGAGGAGACCTGGCTGGGTGCGGCGAACGGCCCGTCCGGACCGGAGAGCACCCTTGCCTTCCGCGACGGTGACAAGGTCACCCTCAACATGCAGGAGATGGGCGACAGCCAGCCCGGACACTACGCCTACTTCCAGGGCGACAACGGCACCACGTCGACGGTGCGGCTCTACCAGGACGACAAACTCCTCAAGGAGCAGGGCTGGTTCACGCTCACGACGCTGCCGGTCAGCCCTGACCCGGCGACCTACCGGATCACCATGGACACCACGCACCCGGAGTGGTTCCCGCTGTCCACCAAGGCCAGCACCGCGTGGACCTTCAAGTCCGCCCGGCCGGCGAACGGCAAGGAGGACCTGGCGCTGCTCTGGCCGAGGTACGGCCTGGACCTGGACGCGGAGAACACCACCCAGGGCGGCGACACCTACGACTTCGACCTGTCGTTCGTCCTCCAGAACGGCGCCACCCCGGACATCGACGGGGTCGAGGTGGAGGCGTCCTCCGACGACGGTGCCACCTGGCAGCCCGCGAAGGTCAAGAGCAAGAGCGACGGCAGCTACAAGGTGTCCGTGAGCAACCCTGCAAAGGGCTACGTGTCCCTGCGCATCAGGGCACAGGACACCAACGGCAGCAAGATCGAGCAAACCCTGATCAAGGCCTACGCCATTCGCTGACCCGCACGGCAACCCTTTCCTCACCGCGCCCCTGGCACAAGGAACGCCCTTGTGCCAGGGGCGCACTCTTCCGGTCGAAAGAGCCCCACACCCCGAACAGGTGCATTTCAGATACCCCGGAGCCCCGGCCCGGGAGGGCCACGGCTTCCCGCTGCTCGCCTCGCTCGCCGAGTGGCTGGACCCGGCACGGTCCCAGGGGCTCAGCGGCGAGGAGGTCACGGCCCTCTTCCGGTCGGCCTACGCGGCGGTGTATCCGTCGGACACCGACAGCCGGCCCCGGCGCGTCCGTCCGGCACGGACGGCTGACGGGCGGTTCCGTGTTCCTCGCCCGAGAAGCGCGGAACCGCGCTCACGGCCAGGCCGGGTAGTCCCCCGTGGCGCCGTCCGTCCGCTCGCGCAACAGGTCGGCGTGGCCGTTGTGGCGGGCGTACTCCTGAATCATCACCAGATACACCCAGCGCAGGCTGACGGTCCGGCCGCGGCCGGCGTACACGAACGTCTCGTCGAGGCCGCGCCCCGCCACAGCGGCCTCGGACGCCTCGACCTCGGCGCGGTACGCGGCGAAATCGCGTTCCGCGTACGCGGCGTCGACGCCGTCGATGCCTTCGTCCCCGTCGTCGGGGCCGGTGAAGACGTCGCCGATCGGCTCACCCGCGAAACTCCGCCGGAACCACCAGCGTTCGATCTCCGCCATGTGCCGGACCAGGCCGAGGAGCGTGAGGTTCGACGGTTCGGCGGCGGTGCGCACCAGTTGCGCCGGGTCGAGTCCGGCACACTTGGTGAGCAGCGTCTCCCGGTGCCATCGGAGCCAGCCTTCCAGCATGGCTCGCTCGTCCGCGGTGTCCGGAGCGTTCAACTGGTCGCCGCCGGCTGTCGTACGTTCGATGCGGGGTGCCGTCCATGTCATGACAGCCATCCTCGCACCGGTCGCGACGCGGTCGGGGTCACACGAGAGGGCCGTGCTCTCCGGGAAGCCCACCACGTTCCGCCGGTTCGTCACCGGCACGGTCGCTCCGCACGCCGCCCGACGGGGCAGGGACGAGACGGTCGCCCGGCCACGTCGTGGGGCCGGGCCTGCCGGTGAGGCCACCGGCAGGCCCGCCGTCCACTCGGAACGGTCAGTCCTCGTGCCCCAGTTGGAGGTCGCGTTCGGTGCGTCCGCCGCCCGCTACCTGGAGGACGGTGGCCACCGGCGGGTACCCGGCCGCGATCACCGTGTACTCGCCGGTGGACAGGTCCACGAACCGGAAGGCCCCGTCGGGCCCGGTGGTGAGCGTGTCGACCACATTGCCCGCCGCGTCCAGGAGGGTGACCCTGGCGTCCTCGACGGGCCGGCCGCCGCTCGCCCGTACGATGCCGCGCAGCACCGCGCCGCCGGCGAGTTCGATGTCCTGCCGGGTCTCCCTGGCCGCCTGCACGCTCACCGGCAGCGCGGCGGGGCGGAAGGCGGGGGCGCTGGCGGCGAGGGTGTACTCGCCCGCCACCAACTCCGTGATCACATAGCCGCCTTCACGGCCGCTTCGGGTGGACGCCACGACCTCGCCGCGGACATCGGTGAGGGTGACGGCGGCATCGCGCACCGGGATGCCGTCGGCGGTCAGGACCGTCCCGGCCAGACGCCCGGCCCCGCCGAGCACCACATCGAGCTCGACGGGCCGTTCGCCGACGGTGACGCTGACGGCCTGCGGCTGGTGTCCACCGGCGGCGGCGATGAGGACGTACGAACCGGCGCCGGGCACGCTCAGCGCGTACCGCCCGTCGTCGCCGCTCGCGCCCCGTCCGACCTGCTGGCCCTGGACGTCGATGAGGGTGAGGGCGGCGCGCGGCACCTTCGTGCCGTCGGGGTGCTGGACGCTGCCGCACACCGGCACGCCCGACAGGTAGACGGGCGGCGGCACGGCGGACTCGGTGGTCGTGGTGGTACGGGCGGCCGGCACGGTCATGGACTCGGCGGCGCTTTCGGGGCTGTGGTGGGACACCAGCGGTTTCTCCTTGAGGAAGAAGGCGAAGAACAGGCCGAGCGCGAGCACCGGCACGAGGTAGAGGAAGATCCGCGGCATCGCGTCGGCGTACGCCTGGACATAGCTGTCGCGCAGCGCGGGCTCCATCGCGTGGACCAGCTGCGGGGTGATCGACTCGGGGTCGGGAAGGTCGGCGCCGGACGGCAGACGGACGGCGAGCGCGTCCGCGAGACGGCCGGCGAAGAGCGTTCCGAAGACGGCGGCGCCGACGCTGCCGCCGATCTGCCGGAAGTAGTTGTTGGCGCTGGTGGCGGAGCCGATGTCGGCGGGCTGGACGGAGTTCTGCACGGCGAGCACCAGCACCGGCATGATCAGCCCGATCCCGATGCCGAGCACTGCCTGCGCGATGCTGTATTCGAGGCGTGGGGTGTCGGTTTCGAGGCGGGAGAGCAGCCACATCCCGACCACCGAGATCGCGCCGCCGGCGATCGGGTGGATGCGGTAGCGGCCGGTGCGGGAGATCAGCTGGCCGGAGACGACGGACGCGATGACGATGCCGCCCATCATCGGGAGCATCAGCAGCCCGGATTCGGTGGCCGTGGCGCCGTCGACCATCTGGAGGAAGGTCGGCAGATAGCTGGCGGCGCCGAACAGCCCCACCCCGACGACCGCCCCGACGAGCGCGGTGACATTGAAGATCGAGTCACGGAACAGCCGCAGCGGGATGATGGGTTCGGCCGCCCGGTGCTCGACGACCAGGAACAGCAGCGTCGTTCCGGCGGCTCCGGCCCCCAGCCCCAGGATGGTGCGCGATCCCCACGCGTACTCCGTACCGCCCCAACTGGTCAGCAGCACCAGGCAGGTGGAGGCGGCCGCGAGCAGCAGCGCGCCGAGGACGTCGAGGCGGGGCCGGACGGTGGGCCTGGGGAGTTTCAGTACGACGGTGATGACGGCGAGCGTGACCAGACCGAAGGGGACGTTGATGTAGAAGCACCAGCGCCACGAGGCGTGGTCGGTGAAGAAGCCGCCGAGCAGCGGGCCCGCCACGGACGCGAGGCCGAACGCGGCACCGATGAGTCCCATGAACCGGCCGCGTTCCCGGGGCGGCACGACGTCCGCGATGATCGCCTGGACCCCGATCATCAGCCCGCCGCCGCCGACGCCCTGGACGGCGCGGAAGGCGATCAGCTCGTCCATGGTGCGGGACCAGCCGGCGAGCGCGGAGCCGATGACGAAGACGACGATGGCGAACTGGAAGACGCCCTTGCGGCCGAAGAGGTCGCCGAGCTTTCCGTAGATCGGCAGTCCGATCGTGGAGGCGAGCAGATACGCGGTGACGGCCCAGGACATCTTCTCCAGGCCGTGCAGCTCGCCGACGATCTTCGGCAGCGCGGTGGCGACGATCATCTGGTCGAGCGCCGCGAGCAGCAGTGTGAGCATCAGCCCGAGGAAGATCAGCCGGATGCGGCGGGGACTGGTCTCCGGTGCGCCGGGCGCGGCGGGGGTATCGGCGTGTGCCGCCTGTGCCGGCTCCGCCTCGGCCGAGCGTGGCGAGGGCGGTGCGGCGGCCACCCGGTCGGTCCCCGTGCCGTCCGGCTCCTCCTCCAACAGAGTGATCCCACCCACCACGTGCCGCTCCCCTCGTCGCGTCTGCGCCGCCCATTTCTTCCATTGCGCGAGAAGGGAGGGCAAACGCGACGGGGGGCGCTGACGGCGCACTCGGGGGGCTTAGCCCCCGGTGAGAGCCGCTACGGCGCACCACCGGACGGGCCGGGAAAACCACCCGAACCGGTGAGGCCGGTCAAGAGCGGGGCAGGCTACTTCTCGACCTCGGCGGCGAGATTCTGCAGCAGTTCGTCGTAGATCCGGCCGAGCCCCTTGGGTGCGAAGGTCCTCTCGAAGAATCCGCCGATGCCGCCGGCACCGTTCCAGACGGTCGAGACGACGGCCTTCGACCTGCCCTCGCCGGCCGGGGTGACGGTCCAGGTGGTGACCATCGAGGAGTTGCGGTCCTTCTCCACGAGCCGGCCGTCGGTGGGCTCGGTGACCTCCAGCAGACAGTCGCGCACCCGCTTGCTGGTGGCCTGGAGCTTCCAGTGGACGAGGGTGCCCTCGCCGTCACCGCCCTCACGCACCTCGTACTCGCTGAAGTGTCCGGGCAGCACCTTGCCGCGGACCTCCTTGTAGTCGGCCAGCGCGTCGAACACCGTCTCCGCGTCCGCCGCGATGACTCGCTCTGTCGTGGCCTCGACCTGCGCCATGGCTGTTCCTCCAGCACTCGGTTGTTCGGGGGTGTGCTGAGCCAACCACTTCCGGCACGTCGCTCAAAATCCGGTCCGGGACGAAGGGGAGAAAACGATCAAGGGAACAAGCGTTCCATTCCCTGCCCAGCGCCCCCGCCCGCCCGCCATCCGCGACCCGGCACGCGGGAGTGGTACATGCAGTGGCTCGGGCACCACCACCCCCATCCGGTGCGGCGGCAAGAGCGACTCCACAAACCCGATTCGACATCGGACCCTCGCACCGCGGCGCGGCCCGACGACTCCCGTACGCGAGGAGCAGCGGTCACCGCTCGACGACCCCGCGCCCACACGGCTGAACCTGCTCCGATCCGCAGGACCCGTCGCGGAGGCCCAGGCACATCCAAGTCGGGCAAACGGGTCAACTCTTGACACAACAGGTCCTTCCTGGCGCGAATGCGGGGAGCATGCGGCGGGGGCTGCGCCACGCGCAGCCGTGTTTCCCCCACCAAGGGAGGCCATATGACGAAACGTTCAGGAATTCTGTTCGCCGTCGGTGCGACGGTCGCCGGTCTGGTGACCGCCGCACCGCCCCCGGCAACCGCCGACAACGGCGCGCGGCCCGCCGCCGCGAATCTCGAATGGACCGACTGCGGCACCAAGTCCTATCCGCGGCTGCAGTGCTCATCGGTCAGTACTCCGCTCGATCATGACGATCCGTCGGGCCGGCGGATCACCCTCGCCCTGTCCCGCATCCCGCACACCGCGAAGACCTTCCAGGGCCCCCTCCTCGTCAACCCGGGCGGCCCCGGGGCCAGCGGCCTGACCATGGCCGGATTCGTGGCGTCCTCGCTGCCGAAGGCGATCGCCGCCCAGTACGACGTGATCGGCTTCGACCCGCGCGGCGTCGGCAGGAGCCGGCCTGCGCTGGACTGTGTACCGAAGTACTTCGATCCGCTGCGCCCCGACTCGGTGCCGGACTCGCCCGGCACCGAGCAGGCCAACCGGAACCGGGCCCGTTCGTTCGCCGAGGCGTGCGGGCGCAACTACCCGGATCTGCTGCCCCACATGGACACGGTCAGCGCCGCGAAGGACCTCGACGTGATCCGCCGGGCCACCGGCGCCCGGCAGCTCAACTACTTCGGTTACTCGTACGGCACCTACCTCGGCGCGGTGTACGCCAAGCTGTTCCCGGAGCGGGTGCGGCGCTTCGTCCTCGACTCGAACGTCGACCCGGACGGCGTCTGGTACGACGACAACATCGGCCAGAACTACGCCTTCGACGCCCGCCACAAGGCATTCGCCGCCTGGGTGGCGAAGCACGACTCCACGTACCGGCTCGGCACCGACCCGGCGGAGGTCGAAAGCGCCTGGTACACGATGCGTGCGGCGGTCAAGGCACACCCCGCGGGCGGAAAGGTCGGGCCGAGCGAGCTGGAGGACACCTTCCTGCCGGGCGCCTACTACAACGGATACTGGCCGCAACTGGCCGAGGCGTTCGCCGCGTACGCCAACGACGGCGACCAGAACGCACTCGTGACGGCGTACAAGAGGTTCGGCTCGGTCGACGCCGAGGGCGACAACGGGTACTCGGTCTACACGGCCGTGCAGTGCCGCGACGCCCAGTGGCCCCGGCAGTGGAACACCTGGCGCGCCGACAGCCAGCGGGTGCACGCCAAGGCACCGTTCTTCACCTGGAACAACAACTGGTACAACGCGCCGTGCGCCGACTGGCCGGTGGAGCCGCTCAATCCGGTGCGCGTCTCCAACGGCGCACTCCCGCCGGTGCTGCTCTTCCAGGCCACCGACGACGCGGCCACGCCGTACGAGGGCGGCGTCACCCTGCACCGCAGGCTGCGCGGCTCCAGCCTGGTCGTCGAGCAGGGCGGCGGCAATCACGGCATCACGCTGAGCGGCAACGACTGCCTGGACACCTATCTGTCGGACTATCTCGCCAAGGGCACCGTCCCGCGCGGCAAGGGCAACCGGGCCGACGCGGACGCGGTGTGCGCCAAGTCCGCCGACCCGCAGCCACTGACCGGTGAGGCGGCGGCGAAGTCGGCGCGGCGGGCGGCCTCGGGCAGCAGGGGCGGCATCCTGCACGGGCTGCTCGGCTTCCGCGGCTGACCGCTCCGGCCCGCCTCGTGTACGGGCCGTCCTGACGGATGCGCCAGGATGGCCCGTATGACGAGGCAGACCACACCCGCCTGGATACGCGTGCGGGACATGACCGTCGACGACTGCGAGACGGTCACCCGGCTCCGGGTGCGCGGCTGGCAGGCGGCGTACGCGGGGCTGGTGCCGCAGTCGTATCTGGACGACATGGACCTCGCCGTCGCCGAGGACGCGGAGCGGCGCCGGGCGTCCTTCGCCCGGGGCACCACGGTCGTGAACGTGGTGGCCGAACGGCCGGGCCCCGGGGTGATCGGCTGGGCCTGCTACGGCCCGTACCGCGAGAACGGCAGGCCGCTCGCGCGGGGCGAGCTGTACGCGCTCTATGTGGCGCCCGAGCAGATCGGGACCGGGGCGGGCCGCGCCCTGATGGCCCAGGTGCTCGCCCGCGCCGCGGCGGACGGCTTCCCGGACCTGGCGCTGTGGGTGCTGAAGGAGAACGCCGCGGCCCGCCGCTTCTACGAGCACGCGGGCTTCGCTCCCGACGGCGCCGAGGAGTCCTTCGAGGCGGACGGCGCGCTCGTGCCCGAGGTGCGGTACGTGCGCTCCCTCGGCGGTCCCGCCGCCTGCTGATCCGGGCGCTTCCTCAGGCCGCGTCCAGCCGGCCGAGCGCGTCGCGGGCCGCGCCGCCCAGCCTGGGGTGCGGCAGGGCTGCCACCAGGAGCGGGCGGGCCCGCTCGTCCCCCAGCTGTCCGAGCCCCTCCACACAGGCGAGCGCCACCCGCCAGTGCGGGTCGTCCGGGGCGAGCAGCCGTTCCAGGGTGCTCATCAGCGCCGGCACGGACTCCGGGGCTCGCAGCGCGGTGAGCAGCCGCACCGGGTGCAGGGCGTACGCAGTGCGCAGGGTGTTGGTCGCGAGGGCCGCGGCGGCCCGGGGTGTGCGGGGGTCGCCGAGGCGCACCAGGGCGTGGGCGGCACCGACGCAGCGTTCCGGGTCGCGGTGGTTGAGCAGCAGGACCAGCGCCTCGAAGGCCCGCCGGTCTCCGCCGCAGCCGAGCCGGAAGGCGGCCATCTCACGGGCCCAGAGCGGGCGTTCGCGTTCCACCAGGACACGGGCCAGCTCCTCCCCGTCCTCGGTGGCGAGCAGCGCGTGGTACGCCGCCGACTCCCCCGCCGCGTCCGCCTCGTCGGCAAGCCGGTCCGCCAGCGACCGGAACTCCTCGTCCATGACCGTCAGCGTATCGCCGGGAACCGAGCGTATCGAGGGGCGGGGGAAATGTGGCCCGGCACACAGTGACGGGGGGCTGGCGCGCTCGTTACCGGGCAGTTAAGCTCATGTGAGCGGGACACAATCCCCGCTTGCTCCGGTGGCCTGGTGACGCAGCCACCCGGAGTGCTTGTCGGTTCGGCAGTTTTGCGAGACGTGACTCCGGGACAGAGTCCGTCGCCCCTTCCGGGTCCGGGCGCGCTCATGGCGCGTCGGCCCCGCGTACCACGACACGCAATTCCCGCACGTGTCGCGCCGGTTCTCCCTCTCAGCGCGCGCCGTGCCCCTCACAGTCGTCACTCATTCTCTGGAGTCCCGTGATGGACACCCCGCTCAGCACCATTGCCGTCGTCGGTCTCGGCACCATGGGCACCGGCATCGCCGAGGTCCTGGCCCGCGCCGGCCACGAGGTCATCGGTATCGACATCAGCGACGCGGCCGCCCGCCGGGCCGTCGCCGCCCTGGAGGCCTCTACCGCGCGCGCCGTGCGGCGCGAACGGATCACCGAGAAGGAGCGGGGCGACGTCCTCGCCCGGTTCCGCACCTTCGCCGATCTCCGGGCCGCCTCGGAGGCGGAGCTGGTCATCGAGGTCGTGCCCGAGTCGTACGAGATCAAGCAGCAGGTCTTCCGGGAGCTCGACGAGATCGTCTCCCCCACCACGATCCTGGCGACCGGCACCAACGCCCTGTCGGTGACCCGGCTGGCCGCCGAGTCACTGCGCCCCGAGCGCGTGCTCGGTCTGCACTTCTTCAACCCGGCACCGGCGATGAAGCTGGTCGAGGTGGTCTCCTCGGTGCTGACCGCACCGCCTGCCGTCGAGGCCGTCACCGCGCTCGCCCGCAGCCTGGGCAAGGAGCCGGTCGCGGTCGGCGACCGGCCGGGCTTCGTCGCCGACGGGCTGCTGTTCGGGTATCTCAACCAGGCCGCCGCGATGTACGAGGCCAACTACGCCTCCCGGGAGGACATCGACGCGGCGATGAAGCTCGGCTGCGGTCTGCCGATGGGCCCGCTCGCCCTGCTCGACCTGATCGGGATCGACACCGCCCGCACCGTCCTGGAGGCGATGTACGCCGAGTCGCACGACCGGCTGCACGCCCCGGCACCGGTGCTCCGGCAGCTGAGCGAGGCGGGGCTGACCGGCCGCAAGTCGGGCCGCGGCTTCTACACGTACGAGAAGGCGGGCGGCCGGGCCGTGGTGCCGGACGCGCTGACCCCGCGGGACAACGGGTCGGCCGTGGCCGGGCGCACGGTGCGTTCGGTGGGTGTCGCGGGGTCCGGGACCATGGCCTCGGGGATCGCCGAGGTCTTCGCCAAGGCCGGTTACGACGTGGTGCTCGCCGCCCGCACCCAGGAGAAGGCGGACGCCGCGAAGGGCCGGATCGCCAAGTCGCTGGAGCGTTCCGTCGCCAAGGGGCGGCTGACCGCCGAGGCGCGGGACGGGGCCCTGGCCCGCATCACCGCGGCCGGTTCGCTGGACGCCTTCGCCGAGGTCGATCTCGCGGTGGAGGCCGTCGCCGAGGACCTGGCGGTCAAGCAGCAGTTGTTCGGGACCCTGGACAAGGTCTGCAAGCCGGGCGCCGTCCTCGCCACCACCACCTCGTCGCTGCCGGTCGTGGCGATGGCGCGGGCCACATCGCGCCCGCAGGACGTGATCGGGATGCACTTCTTCAACCCGGCGCCGGCGATGAAGCTGGTCGAGGTGGTCCGTACGGTGCTCACCGCCGACGATGTCCACGCCACCGTCCGCGAGGTGTGCGGCAAGGTCCGCAAGCACCCGGTGGACTGCGGGGACCGGGCCGGTTTCATCGTAAACGCGCTGCTGTTCCCGTACCTCAACAACGCGATCAAGATGGTCGAGGAGCACTACGCGACGCTCGACGACATCGACGCCGCGATGAAGCTGGGCGGCGGCTACCCGATGGGCCCGTTCGAACTGCTCGACGTCGTCGGGCTCGATGTCTCGCTGGCCATCGAGAAGGTGCTGCACAGCGAGTTCCGCGACCCGGGCCTGGCCCCGGCCCCGCTGCTCGAACACCTGGTGGCCGCCGGCTGCCTCGGCCGCAAGACGGGGCGCGGCTTCCGCGAATATGCCCGGCGCTGAGCCGGGAGCCGGGTGGGGAGGGCTGCTCGATCCGTCGGGCGGCCCGCCCCCACGGGCGCACTCCCCCGGCCTCATGCAGTACGTTCACACCATGTCCCAGCCCGCCAGGTCCCCCCGTGTCTCCGCCGCGCCCGACACCCAGGAAAGTGCCGCAGGCACGCGCGCCGCCGCCCAACGGCTCAGAATGCGCCGTGAACTGGCCGCCGCGGCGATGGAACTCTTCGCCACGAAGGGGTACGAGGCGACGACGGTCGACGAGATCGCGGGCGCCGCCGGAGTCGCCCGGCGAACCTTTTTCCGCCACTTCCGCTCCAAGGAAGAGGCGATCTTCCCGGACCACGACGACACCCTCGTCAGGGCCGAGGCCGTCCTCAATGCCGCACCGGCGCACGAGCACCCCCTCGACACGGTCTGCCGCGGCATCAAGGAAGTCATGAAGATGTACGCGGCGAAGCCCGCGGTCTCCGTGGCCCGTTACAAACTGACCCGCGAGGTCCCCACCCTGCGCGAGGCGGAGATCGCCTCGGTGGCCCGCTACGAGCGGCTGTTCACCCGCTATCTGCTGGGCCACTTCGACGAGCGCGACCACCATGTCGGCAACGACGACCCGCTGCTGGCGGAGGTCGCGGCGTCCGCCGTCGTCACCGCGCACAACCATGTGCTGCGCCGCTGGCTGCGGGCAGGCGGCGAGGGTGATGTGGAGGCACAGCTCGATCATGCCTTCGCGATCGTCCGCGACACCTTCGGGACCGGTATCGGGGCCGGCCGGACCGTCGGTGCCGAGCCCGCGAAGCAGCCGGCCGCCTCGGTGACGTCCCAGGGCGAGGTGCTGGTCGCCGTGGCGCGGACGGACGCGCCGCTCGACGAAGTGATGCGCACGATCCAGCAGGCGCTCCAGGACCGCTGACCGGGGGCGTGCCGTCCGGCACGCCCCCGCCACCGCCGAAACCTGGTTGCCGCGCCCGGACGCCGGTGCTGTGGTGGGCGGATGAATCATGAACACCAAGCGCTGCTGGCCCTTTTCGACCGCGAGATGCGCGAGCACGCCCGCCCCGACGGCCCCGGCGTCCGGGTCGAACGCACCGGCGACGTGGTACGGCAGGTCGGCGCCTTCGGCGACTGGAACGGCGTCGTGTGGTCGGCCCCGGACCTGGACCCCGCGCGGGCGGACGCGGTGATCGCGGCCCAGGTGGCGCGCTACACGGAGCTCGGGCACGGCGAGTTCGAATGGAAGCTGTACGCGCACGACCGGCCGGCCGATCTGGCGCACCGGCTCCTGGCGGCCGGGTTCGAGGCGGAGGAGCCGGAGACCCTGCTGGTCGCCCCGGTGGAGGGGCTCTCGACGGCGGTGGAGCTGCCCGACGGCGTGCGGCTGCGCACCGTGCGCGACGCGGACGACGTGGAGCTGATGGCCACTGCCCATGAGCGGGCGTTCGGCTCGGACGGGTCGCGGCTGCGGCAGCAGGTGTCGGCCAGGCTGGCCGAGGACCCGGACGGCTTCGTCGGCGTCCTCGCCATGGTGGGCGACGAGCCGGTGAGCTCGGCCCGGATGGAGCTGCACCCGGGCACGGGCTTCGCGGGGCTCTGGGGCGGCGGAACGGTCGATGCGTGGCGCGGGAAGGGCGTCTACCGGGCCCTGGTGGCCTTCCGCGCCCGGATCGCGGCGGAGCGCGGCTACCGCCACCTTCAGGTCGATGCGTCCGACATGAGCAGCCCGATCCTCCAACGGCTCGGATTCGCGGCCCTGAGCACCACGACCCCCTATGTGTATCGGTCGCGCTGATCGATCATTCGCGGCTTTTTCCAGGGCATACCTCAGCGAAATACCCCCCACGGCGCTCATGGGTGCCCGGGCGGTGACAAGTGAGAGAAATTGTTGGCACCGAGTGCCTTGCCAGGTGTCACGGAGTGCCATACGTTGAAGTTGTCCGGGCGGTCGGCGTGCCGAGATCTCACGTACGCCGGCTGTCCCCGCAAGCGATTTGCCTGCGCGCCCGGACGCCTGCGTCACAGGCAATCCCTTCCGCTCCACAGAGCAAGCCGAAGCTTTGACAGCCGAACCGACGGCACCACCTCCACACCACACCGCTCCCCTCTTGCTCGCAGGGTCTCTCAAGCGATCCCGCAGCGCCCCATCCGCCGGAGGCACACCGTGAAGGAAATCCTGGACGCGATCCAATCGCCGGACAGCACAGCCGCAGACTTCGCGGCCCTGTCCATTCCTGAGTCGTACCGCGCGGTGACCGTGCACAAGGACGAGACCGAGATGTTCCACGGGCTCGCCACTCGCGACAAGGACCCCCGCAAGTCGCTGCACCTCGACGAGGTCCCGGTGCCCGAACTCGGGCCGGGCGAGGCCCTGGTCGCCGTCATGGCGAGCTCGGTGAACTACAACTCGGTCTGGACCTCGATCTTCGAGCCGATGGCCACCTTCGGCTTCCTGGAGCGCTACGGAAAGCTCAGCGAGCTCACCCGGCGCCACGACCTGCCGTACCACGTCATCGGCTCCGACCTCGCGGGGGTCGTGCTGCGCACCGGTCCCGGAGTCAACGCCTGGCACCCCGGCGACGAGGTCGTCGCACACTGCCTCTCGGTCGAGCTGGAGTCCTCGGACGGTCACAACGACACGATGCTCGACCCCGAGCAGCGCATCTGGGGCTTCGAGACCAACTTCGGCGGCCTCGCCGAGATCGCACTGGTCAAGTCCAACCAGCTGATGCCGAAGCCGCAGCACCTCAGCTGGGAGGAGGCCGCGGCTCCCGGCCTGGTCAATTCCACCGCGTACCGCCAGCTCGTCTCGCGCAACGGCGCGGGCATGAAGCAGGGCGACAACGTCCTCATCTGGGGAGCGTCCGGCGGACTCGGCTCGTACGCGACGCAGTTCGCGCTCGCCGGCGGCGCCAACCCGATCTGTGTCGTCTCCAGCGAGCAGAAGGCCGACATCTGCCGGAAGATGGGCGCCGAGGCGATCATCGACCGCACCGCCGAGGGCTACAGGTTCTGGAAGGACGAGCACAGCCAGGACCCGCGCGAGTGGAAGCGGTTCGGCAAGCGCATCCGGGAACTCACCGGCGGGGAGGACGTGGACATCGTCTTCGAGCACCCGGGCCGCGAGACCTTCGGCGCCTCGGTGTACGTGACCCGCAAGGGCGGCACGATCGTCACCTGCGCCTCCACCTCCGGCTACAACCACGAGTACGACAACCGCTACCTGTGGATGTCCCTGAAGCGGATCATCGGCTCGCACTTCGCCAACTACCGCGAGGCGTGGGAGGCCAACCGGCTGATCGCGAAGGGCAGGATCCACCCCACGCTGTCGAAGGTCTACTCCCTGGAGGACACCGGCCAGGCCGCGTACGACGTCCACCGCAACCTCCACCAGGGCAAGGTCGGCGTGCTGGCGCTGGCGCCGCGCGAGGGGCTGGGCGTGCGCAACGAGGAACTGCGCGAGCAGCACATCGACGCGATCAACCTGTTCCGTGACGCGTCAACGGAACGGACCGACAAGCACAGCAGGGACATCTGACATGAGCGGGCGTCAGAAGGACCGCCCGTGGCTCATGCGGACGTACGCCGGCCACTCGACCGCCGAGGCGTCCAACGAGCTCTACCGGCGCAACCTCGCCAAGGGCCAGACAGGCCTGTCGGTCGCCTTCGACCTGCCGACGCAGACGGGTTACGACCCCGACCACATCCTTGCCCGCGGCGAGGTCGGCCGGGTCGGCGTACCCGTCTCGCACCTCGGTGACATGCGCCGGCTGTTCCAGGAGATCCCCCTGGAACAGATGAACACCTCGATGACGATCAACGCCACCGCGATGTGGCTGCTGGCGCTCTACCAGGTGGTCGCCGAGGAGCAGGGCGCCGATCCCACCAGACTCCAGGGCACCACGCAGAACGACATCGTCAAGGAGTACCTCTCGCGCGGGACGCATGTCTTCCCGCCCGGTCCCTCGCTGCGGCTGACCACCGACATGATCACGTACACGGTCAGCCGCATCCCGAAGTGGAACCCGATCAACATCTGCAGCTACCACCTGCAGGAGGCGGGAGCCACTCCGGTCCAGGAGATCGCGTACGCCATGTCGACGGCGATCGCCGTGCTCGATGCGGTCCGTGACTCGGGACAGATTCCCGCGGAGAAGTTCGGCGATGTCGTCGCCCGTATCTCCTTCTTCGTGAACGCGGGTGTCCGCTTCATCGAGGAGATGTGCAAGATGCGCGCCTTCGGCCGCATCTGGGACCGGATAACCCACGAGCGGTACGGCATCACCGACGCCAAGCAGCGTCGCTTCCGCTACGGCGTCCAGGTCAACTCCCTCGGGCTGACCGAGGCGCAGCCGGAGAACAACGTCCAGCGCATCGTCCTGGAAATGCTGGCCGTCACACTCTCCAAGGACGCCCGAGCCCGCGCCGTCCAGTTGCCGGCCTGGAACGAGGCGCTGGGGCTCCCCCGGCCCTGGGACCAGCAGTGGTCGCTCCGCATCCAGCAGGTGCTCGCGCACGAGAGCGATCTGCTGGAGTACGAGGACATCTTCGCCGGGTCGCACGTCATCGAGGCAAAGGTGGACGAGCTGGTCGCCCAGTCGCTCGCCGAGATCGACCGGATCGAGCAGATGGGCGGCGCCATGGCGGCCGTGGAGTCGGGCTATCTGAAGTCCGAGCTGGTCGCCTCGCACGCCGCCCGCCGGGCCCGGATCGAGGCGGGCGAGGAGCGGATCGTCGGCGTCAACATCCATGAGACGACGGAGCCCAACCCGCTCACCGCGGACCTCGACGGGGCGATCATGACGGTCGACCCCGCCAATGAGGCCCGGGTCGTCGCCGCGCTGCACGACTGGCGCGACAACCGAGACGAGGCCCGTGCCACGGAGGCGCTGGCGGCGCTGAAGAAGGCCGCCGCGGGCACCGACAACATGATGGAAGCGACCGTGGAGTGCGCCCGCGCGGGGGTCACCACCGGCGAGTGGTCGTGGGCGCTGCGCGATGTCTTCGGTGAGTTCCGGGCGCCGACGGGCGTCTCGTCCGCGCCGGTCGCGGTGACCGCCGAGGCGGGCACACCGCTGGCTTCGGTTCGCGAGAAGGTGGCCCGTACCGCGGCCGACCTGGGTGTCGGACGGCTGCGGCTGCTGGTCGGCAAGCCGGGCCTGGACGGGCACTCCAACGGCGCCGAGCAGATCGCCGTACGGGCCCGTGACGCCGGGTTCGAGGTCGTCTACCAGGGGATCAGGCTGACCCCCGAACAGATCGTCTCGGCCGCCCTCGCCGAGGACGTGCACTGCGTGGGCCTGTCCATCCTGTCCGGCTCGCACGCCGAACTCGTACCGGACGTGCTCACCCGGCTGCGCGATTCGGGCGCCGCCGACATCCCGGTCATCGCGGGCGGGATCATTCCGCCCGCCGACGCGTCGGCCCTGATCCGGGCCGGTGTCGCCGCCGTATTCACCCCGAAGGATTTCGGCATCACGGAGATCATCGGCCGTATCGTCGACGAGATCCGGAAAGCGAACAAGCTCGACCCTCTGGAGGTCCCCGCATGACTGCCGTCAACCGCCTGCGTCCGCGCCGTTCGTGCCTGGCAGTGCCCGGCTCGAACCCGCGGTTCCTGGAGAAGGCCCAGGGCCTCCCCGCCGACCAGGTCTTCCTCGACCTGGAGGACGCCTGCGCGCCGCTCGCCAAGGAGGGCGCCCGGCACACCATCGTCGACGCGCTGAACAACGGTGACTGGACGGGCAAAACCCGGGTCGTGCGGGTCAACGACTGGACCACGCACTGGACGTACCGCGATGTCATCACGGTCGTCGAGGGCGCCGGCCAGAACCTCGACTGCATCATGCTGCCCAAGGTCCAGGACGCCCAGCAGGTCGTCGCCCTCGATCTGCTGCTCACCCAGATCGAGAAGACGATGGGCTTCGAGGTCGGGAAGATCGGCATCGAGGCGCAGATCGAGAACGCCAAGGGCCTGGTGAACATCGACGACATCGCCGCCGCCTCGCCCCGCCTGGAGACGCTGATCTTCGGCCCGGCCGACTTCATGGCGTCGATCAACATGAAGACCCTGGTCGTCGGCCAGCAGCCGCCCGGGTACGGCGCGGACGCGTACCACTACATCCTGATGCGCATTCTGATGGCGGCCCGTGCGCATGATCTCCAGGCGATCGACGGCCCCTTCCTCCAGATCCGTGACGTGGACGCGTACCGCGAGGTCGCGGGCCGGGCGGCGGCGCTGGGCTTCGACGGCAAGTGGGTGCTGCACCCGGGCCAGGTGGAGGCGGCCAATGAGGTGTTCTCACCCTCGCAGGAGGACTACGACCACGCGGAGCTGATTCTCGACGCGTACGAGTGGTGCACCTCGGAGGAGGGCGGCAAGAAGGGCTCGGCGATGCTCGGCGACGAGATGATCGACGAGGCCAGCCGCAAGATGGCCCTCGTCATCGCGGGCAAGGGCCGCGCGGCCGGCATGCAGCGCACCTCCAAGTTCGAAGCTCCGGAGGCCTGATCATGCAGTTCGGACGCACATATGAGGAGTTCGAGGTCGGTGCGGTCTACAAGCACTGGCCCGGGAAAACGGTCACCGAGTACGACGACCACCTCTTCTGCCTGCTGACCATGAATCATCACCCGTTGCACATGGACAGCAACTACGCGGAGCGGACGACCGATTTCGGAAAGAACGTTGTCGTCGGCAACTACATCTACTCGCTGCTGCTCGGCATGTCCGTCCCGGACGTCTCCGGAAAGGCGATCGCCAATCTGGAGGTCGAGTCGCTGAAGCATGTCGCCCCGACCTTCCACGGCGACACGATCTACGGCGAGACGACGGTTCTGGACAAGACTCCGTCAAAGTCCAAGAACGACCGCGGAATCGTTCACGTGGAGACCAGGGGGTACAAGCAGGACGGCACGCTCGTCTGCGTGTTCCGCCGCAAGGTGATGGTCCCCACCGAGACGTACATCAAGGAGCGCGGCGGCGAGCAGCCCGGCCGCCCCGAGCTGAACCAGCCCTCCCAGAAGAACGCGGAGAAGTAGCCATGACGCGACTCGCCCAGACCGCCGGCCTCGACGACGTCCAGCAGGAAATCCTCTCCACGGTCCGGGATTTCGTCGACAAGGAGATCATTCCGGTCGCGACCCGGCTGGAGCACCGTGACGAGTACCCCACCGAGATCGTCGAGGGGCTCAAGGAGCTCGGCCTGTTCGGGCTGATGATCCCCGAGGAGTACGGGGGCCTGGGCGAGTCGCTTCTCACCTACGCGCTGTGCGTGGAGGAAATCGCCCGCGGCTGGATGAGCGTGTCGGGGATCATCAACACGCACTTCATCGTGGCGTACATGCTCAAGCAGCACGGCACCCAGGAGCAGAAGGACACATTTCTGCCGCGCATGGCGCTGGGCGAGGTGCGGGGCGCGTTCTCGATGTCCGAGCCGGCGCTCGGCTCGGATGTCTCGGCGATCACTTCCAAGGGTGTCAGGGACGGCGAGGAGTACGTGCTCAACGGCCAGAAGATGTGGCTGACGAACGGTGGCACGTCCTCGCTCGTGGCCGTTCTGTGCCGGAGTGACGAAGGCCACCCCGAGGGGACCGCCCCGCACAAGTCGATGACCACGTTCCTGGTCGAGAAGGAGCCCGGTTTCGGCGAGGTCCGACCCGGCCTCACCATTCCCGGCAAGATCGACAAAATGGGTTACAAGGGCGTCGACACGACCGAACTCATCATGGACGGGCTACGAATTCCGGCCAATCGAGTGCTGGGCGGCACGACCGGCCGAGGCTTTTACCAAATGATGGACGGAGTCGAGGTCGGCCGGGTGAATGTGGCCGCGCGTGGCTGCGGCGTCGCACAGCGTGCATTCGAGCTCGGCGTTTCCTACGCCCAGCAGCGCCACACCTTCGGAAAGCCGATCGCCCAGCACCAGGCGATCCAGTTCAAGCTGGCCGAAATGGCGACCAAGGTCGAAGCCGCGCATGCGATGATGGTAAACGCAGCGCGCAAAAAGGACTCCGGGGAACGAAACGACCTGGAGGCAGGGATGGCGAAGTACCTCGCCTCCGAATACTGCAAGGAAGTCGTCGAGGATGCCTTCCGTATCCACGGCGGTTACGGCTTCTCCAAGGAGTACGAGATCGAGCGCCTCTACCGGGAGGCCCCGATGCTGCTCATCGGTGAAGGTACCGCCGAGATCCAGAAAATGATCATCGGGCGCCGACTCCTCGAGGAGTACCGATTCCAGGGGTGATTGTCCCTTTCGGGGCGATTTAGTCGCGAAGAAGATCACACCCTGTCATCCTCGGCCGGTGCCTTCAAGCCGTCCGACTCGGCTGCTGGCTTGCCCAGTTGTTGCCCGCAACCGATAACATCGCCGGAAAAGCCGCCGTCCCCCGTAGCCAGCGCGGCATCATCCGCTACGAAGGTCATCCATGCCCGACAGCCAAACCTCTGCACCACGCGGCGGGGTCCGCCTTGCACGCGGAGCTTCGCCGTGGCTCCTCCCGACCGTCGCCACCGCGGCGCTCAGCCTCTCCCGGGCCCGCAGGTCCGGGCGCTGGGCCGCGGTCGCCGTGCCCACCACCGCGCTCGCGGCGGGCATGCTGTGGTTCTTCCGCGACCCCGAGCGCGAGATCACCCAGGGCCGGGTCATTTCGCCGGCCGACGGCGTGGTGCAGAGCATCATGCCGTGGAAGGACGGACGCACCCGCGTCGCGATCTTCATGAGCCCGCTGAATGTCCACGTCAACCGTGCGCCCCTGGCCGGCACGGTGACCTCGGTCGAGCACATCCCCGGTGGGTTCGTTCCGGCGTTCAACAAGGAGAGCGAGAACAACGAGCGCGTTGTCTGGCACTTCGACACCGAGCTCGGCGACATCGAGATGGTGCAGATCGCCGGTGCGGTCGCCCGGCGCATCGTCCCGTATGTCCCGCAGGGCACGAAGGTGGAGCAGGGCGAGCGCATCGGCCTGATCCGCTTCGGCTCACGGGTCGACATCTACCTTCCGGAGGGTGTCGATGTCGCGGTCGAGGTCGGCCAGGCCACCACCGCGGGGGTGACTCGAATTGACCGTGATTGATCCTGATACACAGGCGGGCTGGGTGCCCGAGTCGGAGTCCGAGGAGGACGCCGGCGAGGACATGCCGCTCTCTTTGAGGCTGTCGATAGCGGACACCCTCACTCTCGGTAACGCCACGTGCGGTTTCATGGCGGTGTACTTCACCACCACCGGAATCCTCATCCCGCACCTCACGGGCAGCGACGAGAGCGGCATGGGCCGGCACTCCGCGGCCACCGCCGTGATCCTGATGCTCCTGGCGGCGGTCTTCGACCTCTTCGACGGGCTGGTGGCGCGCAAGCTGCGCTCCTCGCCGATGGGTGCCGAGCTGGACAACCTCTCGGACCTCATCAGCTTCGGGCTCGCCCCGGCGTACTTCGTCCTGGTGTACGGCATGGTCGCGGACGACGCGCACCAGCGGGTGTCGGCGCTGGCGGCGATCGTGGTGCTCCTGGCGGTGGTGCTCAGGCTTGCGAGATTCTCGTGCGTGACCATGAAGGACGGCATGTTCCAGGGCATGCCGAGCCCCTTCGGGGCGCTCACGGTCGTCTCGATCGTGCTTCTGGAACTGCCCTTCCCGCCGACGCTGCTCGCGATCGTCGGGGTGGCGTGGCTGATGGTCAGCCGGGTCGAGTACCCGAAGCCGCGGGGCGTCCTCGCGGTGGCGATGCTGAGCTGGATCGTGGCCGCGATGGGGCTGCTCGCCGCGTGGGCGTTCGACGCCCCCGGCGGCAAGCTGCTCCTCCAGACCGGCTGTGCGCTTCAGGTGGTCCTGGGCGCGGTCATCCCGCTGTTCGCGACCGCCCGACGGGTGAACACCTTCCGCGGCAACCGGCGAGAGGCGCGGACGGCACAGCTGCCGTAGCGGTACGCAGGACACATGAGAAGGACCCGGGTGCTCCCCAGCACCCGGGTCCTTCTGCACACGGCGGCCGCCGTACCGGGCTCTGCGGAGTCCCGTCCGTATCCCGTCCGTCCGGACTCCGTCCCGCTCTCGGCGGGTTTCGCGCACCCGCTGAAGGCGAGCTCCTCGCCCCGGAGGTTGTTGCGTGTGACGTGGCTCAGCCCCTCGCAGCTCACCGCGGTCGGGGCGCCGGACCACGCAGGTGGTATCCCGCGCGTTGCCGTGGGTGAGGCCGGGCTCCCGCCTGATCGCCGTCCGTTGCGGCCTCGTGAGCTTGATCTGCTCCGGTACGGTCCACGACACTGGGGGCTTTCGTTCGGATCGGGCCGGATCAGGGAGCGGGGTCCGGAGCGTGCGTGCCGGCCCCCGCGAGCCCGGTGTGATCCGAACGAAAGCCCCCAGGTGCTCCTCAGCCCGGTCCATGAGACAGCGCGTCTGCAGACATGACCTGGATCGCGTCCACGGCCGGCTCCCGGCCGGTGGCTGCGGACCGGCCGACCGTGCGCCGATCCCTTTGGAGGAGGGGATCGTTCCACGGACTGCCGACCCCGGACCAGGGTCCACTGCTCGTGACCAACTCACCGACTGCGTAGCGCCTTTGGACGGGCGAAGACCATGATGACGAAGGACTCGGAACCCCGATGACAGACAACTCGGACATGATCGACTTCGTTCGGGAACGCCTCGCCGAGGAGGAACGCATCGCGCAGGCGGCGGGCGGCGACAGCTGGCGGTGTCCGGCCGATGTGCCCGGCGAGGTCCACGACCGGTCGGGGGCCATCACGTTCAGCTTGCGGAATCTCGGATTCGACCAGCACATCGCCCTCCAGGACCCCGCACGCACACTGCGCCGTATCGAGACGAGCCGGGTGCTCCTCGACGAGTACGCGGAGATCGCCGATCTGGACACCGACCGGCCCGAGCACGACTTCGGGTCCGGCCGGGCCGTGGGTGAAGCCCTTGGCGGCCTGGAAGGAGGCGAGAATCGCGGGCTCGGGCTCGACGGCGGACTCGGCAGGCACGGGTTCCTCCTGGTGGGGACGGTGA